>CBDUAX010000750.1:0-2259 GCA_965365235.1 uncultured bacterium | reverse complement strand
GAAATAGATCTGCCGTCAGGTTCCCATTCCCCACCGTAGCCCAGGCGCTCCCCCCGCCACCGACGATCTCGACGTTCCCGTTGGCTACCTCCGTTTCCACCCCCCACAGCATCCCCTCAGAAGTGACGTTCCCATTCGCGTTGACCACGGAGAGGAACAGGTCGTCCGGGAGAGTGATCTCGTAGTCCACGACATACGACCGGTTGCCCGAATGGGACGGCTGGTCGGTCTCCACGAACACCACGGCGGAAGAGGTGTGAACGGAGATATGAATGTCGGACAGGTGAGCCTCCGCATCTACCACCGAAGAAGAGTTTACACGTTTGGTCGCCCGGATCGTGATCTCGTCCGCCCCGGGCAGCCCCACCACCAGGACCGTTCCGTTGAGCCCGGTGAGTTGGAATTCCTCCTGGCTGGTCAGGGGCACGGTACGGGTGACAACGGAGATCGCCTCCTTGTCCCAGGGGCCGTCGTCGTCGAGGTCTATGATTCCGACAATGCATCCGCTCAAGAAAAGGCAGCAACCAGCCGTCAGCGCCAGCCCCCGCCCTACATTTCCAATGGATTTCATGGTTGGTCCCCCTTCAACCTGCCAAGTACCTGAGGTCTTCACACCAGCTTCCTTCTTCCCCTACACGTATGAATACGTTGGATCTACCAAAGAGGATCCTCCACCCCCGACACAATCGGAGGGGCCGCCGTGCTCCGGTCTGAGTTGGGAGGAATCAAGAACTCTGAAGCGGAGGGAATCGCTCTCCTCCAGCTACTTGGGCCGCCGCTGTTCCCTGTTCTCTTCCAACTCCTCCAGCGTTTTCGGCCAATCGCTTTTCAAGAGGCGGGAAAGGCCCCGGTCCGCAAGGAGTTTTCCCCCGGTCTGGCAAGTGGGGCAGTAGTTGGTCTCACGGTTGGCGTAGACAATCCGTTGGATCGGCGTGGTGCACACCGGACAGGGCTCTCCGTACTTCCCGTGGGCGGCCATGGCTGGATGGAAGGCTGTGACTTTTTCGGGAAAGGCGTCCCCGGCTTCCGTCTGAAGCCTTTCGGCCCACTCCCGGAGAGACTGGATCGTCACCTCGTGGAGGCGGGAGATCTCCTTCTGGGAAAGCCGGCTGGTGAGGCGGACCGGGGAAAGACGCGAATAGAGGAGGATCTCATCGGAGTGGGCGTTCCCGATGCCACTGAAGATCCTTGGATCGGTGAGAGCCCGTTTCAGCGTCCTGTTCTCCTTGAGGAGCGCCTCGCTGAAGGCCTCCAGCGAAGCGCCCAGAACCTCGAGACCACCGGGATCCAAAGCCTCCAGCTCCATCCGCCCTCTGACCACGTGCAAGCTGGCCTTCTTCTGCGTTCCCATCTCGGTTAGGAGGAGTGTACCTGTGGAAAAATCAAAGGCCCCATGTGCCCCCTTTTTCGGTACCGCAGCTCCTGGTTTTCTCCATCTGAAACGGCCGGTGACCATGAGATGGAACACAGCGAACAGATCTTCCTCCATCGCCCACACCACCCTTTTCCCGAGACGCTCCAGCCCCTCCACCCTCTTCCCTTCCAGGATGGAAAGAGGCGGGTCGTAGCTCCGGAGAAGGGATGGGGACCGAACTCGCACCTTCTCCAGGACCTGGTCCAGGATACGAGGGCGGAGAGCGTGGAGATAAAGTTCGACCTCAGGGAGTTCGGGCACGGCGCCTCGGTCTTTGAAGAGAGGAAAAGGCTGGAAGGGGAACGATACTCACCGATGGGCTCTTTTTCGACCTCGCAGGGTTCTTGTGACGACCATCACTGCACCCTGGAGACGGCGCCGGCTAGCTTCCGAACCGAGCGTGGGCCAGGGGTCGCCAGGTAGGCAGGAACACGGGGCACTCCCATACTTTCCAAAAACCAGAATGAGGTGGAACCGCCGCAACATGTCCACAAAGTCGTCACTCCTTCCAAGAGAGCACGGAGCCTATGCCGAGTTGGCTTTTCCCCTCGTAACGGGCCTGACGCTGGTCCGGCCCTCTCTCTGGGCCCTGACCCTGGGCGCCGCTGCCGTTGCGATGTTTCTTGTGAATGAACCGGTGGCGATCCTCCTGGGCGTCCGGGGCCAGCGGCTCCGAACACAACGAGGAGACGACGCTCGCACCCGGGTGCTGATTCTCCTGTCGGCGGCCGCAATTCTGGCCGGTGTTTCCTTTTGGGGGGGTGGGGCTCTTCTGTGGCCGTGGATCCTCTTCCCTTTCCTGGCAGGGTTGATCGCGTGTTATCCAGCAGGGCGGCACATTTACC
>CBDUAX010000749.1:0-2264 GCA_965365235.1 uncultured bacterium | reverse complement strand
ATCCTGCCGGTACCCATTCCCCTGGATCGTCGCCTGCTCGATTTCCAGACGGACCCCCGCCGCCGAGCTGGCACCTGTCCCGGGGCCGAAGACCGGGGCAAGGTCATCGACGAAAAGCCCATGGAGCCCGTTGTTCTCGATGAGGACGTTCTCCAGGCGAATGGCCACCTCCCCCTCAGCATCCTCGTCCACGTCCATGAAAAGCCCGTTCCCCTCCATGTTGCGGAGAACGAGGTTATGGAGGGTCAGGTCCCCGCCGCCGGTGACCCAGATCCCATCCTCCTCTGCGTCCTCGATACTGACCCCATCCAGCGTTACATCCCCTGAACCTGAGATGAGGAAGGCAGCGCAGTCACAATCCTCGGCGTCGACGAGGGCTCCCTGGCCCGTGATCCGTAGCTCCTGAGATCCACTGTATTCCAGCCCGGATTTGATCTCGATGGCTCCGAGGAAGACCTCGAAGTCGATGGCGGTGATTCCCTCGTCCAGGTTCGCCATCTCCAGGGCGGCCCTGAACGATCCAAATCCGTCATCTTCATTGTTCCTCACGAGGACGACGTTCGTCTGATCATCCCCTTCAGAAACGAAGGTGCCTTCGGAAGTGACGGATGCCCCGCCGTTCCCCTCAGTCGTCACCCGGATGAGCCTCAAGGTTCCCTTCCCGGTCCCACCCTGAGAGACCACGAGCCCATCGGCGTCGTTGTCCGAGAAACCCGAGTCGACGATCTGAACCGAAAGATCCCCGGCACCAAATTCCTCCAACGCGGCTCCGTTTTCGGACCCGTCGTCGGCAGTGAGCTCGGTCAGGGTCAGAGAAATCCCTCCAGCTCCGGGAACCCCACCGCCCTCGGCATCGGCATCTTCACGGACGGAGAAGTTCGTTTCCCCGTTGTTGGAAGCCTCGACTCCGGTAATGGAGCCACGGATGTCTCCGGCGTCTTCCTCCTCCAGGAGAATC
Source organism: uncultured bacterium (assembly GCA_965365235.1). Taxonomy (GTDB): domain Bacteria; phylum Gemmatimonadota; class Gemmatimonadetes; order Longimicrobiales; family Gaopeijiaceae; genus CBDUAX01. The sequence continues at coordinate 1,306 of CBDUAX010000749.1, read as the reverse complement.
CCTCGGGCCGAGTTCCCGCTGGCTGTGGATGAAACCAAGCGGATATCGATGCTCCCGGAACCCCTCTCCAGCGCGTGGAACCCGTCTTCCGGGGAGTCCAGGGCCTGGGGTTGGGACCCATTGTTCCCGAAGCTCGAATCCCGGCCATCGATGAAGAGATCTCCGGTCCCACCTTCTCGCAGATCGATCCCGTCCCCGGCATTGCCCTGGGCATCCGACTCCCTGGCGATGAAGGTGAGGTCCCCGCCCCCTCCCTCATCCACCCGAACGCCGTCGTAGTCCGTGACACCGGAGTTGAATCCGTTGTCCCGGATCTGCGCCGAAATCAACTCGAGGTGGATCCCTGCGCTGGAGGTCCCGTCGTCAAGTTGGACGCCGTGGAGCCCATTGTCCTCCACGGTGACTCCCACCAGTCGAACCTCCACCGTTCCGGTCTGGCCTGAAGGGATCACCGCCCTGAGCCCGTTTTCCCCATTTCTCAGGGTCAGATCGAAGAGGTCCAGATCCGCGCCCCCGCTCACCGTCAAAAGATCACAAGCACAGCCACCCCCATCCACAACCACCCCATTCCCCAGGATCCGGAGCGGTTGCGCCCCGGTGTAGATGAGGGAACTGGCCAGGCTGACGGTCCCGATACCCGACCCGACCTGGATGGTGTTGACCAGGGGATCGGTATTCGCCGCTTCCAGAGCAGCCCTGAGGGAGCCATCCCCCTCATCGGCATTCGTCTCTACCAGATAGACGGAACCCGATTCGTCGATGACGAGGACGTCTGTGCCGTCTTCACAGGCGGCAAGACCGGCAGAAAGAAGAAGGAAAACGAGAAGGGAAAGACGTCGCACGCGAGCCTCCGGCCCCGGAAGGTGTAGGATTCAGAGAGTGTGGCCCAAGAAACTGCCCAGATCTTAAATGATCTATGACTGGCGCCTTTGCAGCAAGGGGAATGTGGGGATGAGAGCCACGCGAACGACCAGAGGCCAGCCTCACCCAACCGGGTCGGGTTTTCGCCTGCGCAGGCTTCCCCTGAGCCCCTGGGGTGGTTTAGGATTGCAGCCAGCTCCTCGGTGCCACCGGCTTGAGTTCCCTCCAACCTGACTCATGTGATTCCCGATGCAGACCACCCAATCCCAAAGCCCCTCCCCCTCCCTCCTCACACACCCGGGTACGCTTCGGAGCGTTCCCTTTGGTCTGTTCATCCTCCTTATGGTGGCGGAGCCGGCTCTGGAGTCGGTTCTCCCGGCAGGGCTTGATCCACGCTGGCTGTACGGCCTGAGGTCCGCTGTCGTGGCCACTGTCTTGGCATTCC
>CBDUAX010000748.1:0-2272 GCA_965365235.1 uncultured bacterium | reverse complement strand
CAGATCCCCATCACGGGGACGATCTTGACCGAAAAGGTGCCGGCCGTGACGACGGCGGTGCCGTAGAGGAGGAGCCATACCCCTGGAAGGAGCGAGTCAGCTTCGGCCTGCCGCAGCGCAACCGTCAGTACGACGCCAGCAAGGGCAGGAGGCAGGAAGCCCAGAAGGAACTTTCGGCCTGCCCCGGAGAAAAGGGGAAGATTGGCCCGCCTCGCCTTCCGGTGGATCGCATAGGCCCCAATCGTCAGAGCGAACAACGCCTCGAGAGTCCAGACCAAAAGCCACCCCTCGGCGGTCGGTTGGCGTGAAGCGAGCACCGCGGCACACAGCGCGGTGAGCCCCATTCCAACACCACCCAGTCCGGGAACCGCCGTGAAGGCGGCGCCCCGCTCCATTGTTCGGCGAATGTACCGCAAGTCCTCCATGGCTCGATCGCCCAGCGCGATCGGCTCCGGTCCGGACTCGACTTGAGGTGGTCTCAGCATCATAAGAACAAATCTGGACCTCGGCATTCGGAACGTCAAGTACTTTGTGGTACAAAGTGCCTGTCCTTCTCCGTTCAACGGTCCTGGGGCCGTGACCCGTAACCAGCGTCTCCCCCTTTCATCGAGTGGAGGCAGCGTTGGATTTGATTGAGGCAAACGGACAGGCCACGTCCTATGCTCGGTATAGAGATATCGGAGTTTCTGCGATCCAGGATGCCAAAACCACTGGTCCCTGAAGCTGACCACGGTGCGATCTGAAAAGTGGATTACGATCTGAAGCGAAGGACTGTGCCTCAGAGCTCACGAGCAAACCATAGACCGAATTCTCCCGGAGAACGCTCCGAACCGTCATGGTTCGGATTTCCCGCCCGCCAACGCCCGCCTGCACACCATCAATGCCTCCCTCCCGAACGATCATCCGATTCCGTCGAAGGATTTCAAGATTTTGGGAACGCCTTCCTGGGCCAGAAGTTGCAGGCCAAACCGTTGCCGAGACACACCCTCATTCAGCCGAAACTCATACCGCGCCCGCCCCGCGCTGATCTCTCCATCAAAACACCTGAACCGGACTCCGGTTTCCCGTCCAAGGTCCTCAGCCAACTCAACCAGATGAGAAGAGAATATGAATCCGCTCGTCCGACACTTCGCAAACCCTTTAATCACCACCCGCGAGGCATCGAATGCGTCCCTCACGTTCGTCCCCCGGAAGACTTCATCGAATAAGACCAGGGAGGGTTGACCCGTCACGACGAACTCTGCGACCTCCCGAACCCGGCGGACCTCCGACATGAAATAGCTGAGTCCTTCCCAGAGGTTCTCCTCGGGACCCAGACTTGAGAAGACCCTCTGAAGAAGCGAGATCCGGAGGTGCCTGGCTGGTACTCCCATGCCGAGATGGGCCAGAAAGGCTGAGATCCCGATAGCTTTCAGGTATGTGGTCTTTCCCGACATATTGGGACCCGTCAGGAATACCAACCCATCCCCCCCAGAAATCTCCGCCGGATTCCCGACAGGGTCCGCCAGGAAGGGGTGGAAGATCCCCTCTGCTTCCAGGAGGAAGGTGGGTCCCTCGACGAGTTCAGGGAGGGAATAGCCCATTTCCCGACTTGCAGACGCCATCGCGATCAACGCGTCCAACTCGAAGAGGAGATCGAAGAATCGATGGAAGTCGGCCTTGCGCTCACGCCGAAGGTACCGGTCAGCTCGGAGCGTGGCCCAGGGAAGTGGGGATGAGCGAAGCTGATCCAGTCTCAGCCGTTCGATCAACGTTAGCAGATTTCCAACTGGCCGCTGGACCTCCGGAGGAGGGCCCTTGTCCCGTATGCCAGTTAGGAATGGAATCAACTGAGACAACAGACGCTGGGTGTCTCTAACCCCCTGCCGGGCATCCTGGAGGAGATCTCCGTACCGAAACGCTGTCACAGCCGACTCGACCAGGAACTTCAGGCCCCGAGCCTCGGACCCGACAACCCATGACGAGTCCAAATATCGCTCAACCGCGATGATCAGGTTGGGGTGGACATTGAACTCCACAGACTCCGAAAGAAGGAACCGGATGCCCTCCTGAACCTGGCGGACCAGTTTGAGATCGGACATCGGGTTCTCGAAGCGAAACCGAAGGGCCCTTCTCCCTCCAGCTGTTTTGGTCCGGTCAAGGGTCTCGAAAACGCCTGGCCTGCCATCTCTGGTTTGAAAGAGCTCCAGATCTCTCTTCGTCTTGGAATCGACCTGCATCATGGATCCTTGAGGAGGATAAAAAGGGGCTCAGGGTGGTACACAGGACGGAG
>CBDUAX010000747.1:0-2278 GCA_965365235.1 uncultured bacterium | reverse complement strand
CATCCGGAATCACCGCGAGCTTCCTGGTGGCGGGAGAGATGTGGGGCAGGAGGGAGTGGAAGAGGGCGGCCCCGAGGCGCCTGGCCAGTGTCGTGTGGTCTGCCCCGGCCTGAATGAGGGAGTTCAGCCGTTCAATATCGGTGCTCAGGGAATCGATGGGGGGAAGGATCTCCGCTGAGATCTCTCCTTCGGCGAGAATAAAAGCCGTCGTCGGCTCTCCTCCGACCCCGGTGACGAACTGGATCAGGGCCATCTCAGAGTTCCGCAACTTGGCCAGAAGCTCATCGGCGGTGAGGGGTTCGGGCGCTTGCGGTGCCATCTCGTCGGGAACCAGTGGACCGGCAAGGGAAAGCCCCCGGGCTGCATCGGCCCTGACCATGGACTCGAAAAGGCCTCGAGCCCGCTGGCGCTCGGTCAGGTCGAAGCTCTCCCTTGCCCGCCCGTCCGCCGCCAGAGCGGCCAGGACGGTGGCGACGCCCAGGTCCGGGTCTGCGGAATTTTCGGCAATCTGAAAGGCATAGCGGCGGAGATTGGTAACATCCAGCGTGGTCCTCCACCTCTCGATCCCTTCGATGGCCTCGGTCAGGAAATGGGCAGCCTGATCCAGATCCCCTTGAAGGGCCATCACCTCGGCCCACCGCACCAGACCCTTGTAAGCCCTGGGGGGCCATTGTCCCCCTTCCAGGTATCCGGCAAAAGCCGAAGCCGCCCGGTCCAGCTCGCCTTTCCTGAGGGCGATCTCACCTTCGTCGTAGAGCATGGAGCGGACCCAGCTACCCCTCCCGGCCCTGATTCCCATCTCTCGGGCGTGTGCCAATGCTCCCTCAGCACCCTCCAGATCCCCTCGAGCCAGGGAGAGCCGCATCAGAGCACTTTGGGCCCCAAACTCCCCACCGGCGGCCCCGCGCTCACGGTACCGGATCAGGGCGGCCTCCAGCCATTCGCGAGCGCCGGAAAAATCCCCTGCCGCAAAGGCAATGTCCCCTTTTTGGCCTGTGATGACATCAAGGCCAGCCACATCACCCTGCTCCCGCATCATGGTTTCGGCTCGGTCGGCGTAGGTCCGAGCAGAGGCCAGATCACCCAGCCCCCAGGAAATGGTGGAGAGGTTCATATAGGCCCAAGCCACGGCCGAAAAGCTCCCGGAGGCCTCTCCCTCACGGATGGCCTGTTCCAGGTAGGACTGGGCCAGTCCGTAGCTCCCGAGACTCACGAAGACGTACCCGGCCCTCTGAAGGGTTCCGGCCCGCCCGGCCCGGTCCCCCACGGAGGCTTGGATTTCCTGTGCCTCGTGGAAGAGGTCCAGCGCATCTCCTGTGTTCCCGGACCGGAGAGCCAGAGAAGCTTGGACTCCCAGACATCCCGCATAGAGCCGCCTGACCCCCGCCTCCAAGGCCAAACCCGCACCCGTCTCCAGATCCTCCAGAGCATCCATCCTTCCCAACGGATCGGCACCGGCCCGGGAACAGTGGAAGAGGGATCTGAGGTAGAGATCCCCCTGTTCCAAAAGGGTGTCGGCGGCCAGGAGATGGTCTCGAACCCCTGCCATTCCCTCCAGCCGGCCTCTGACTCCCGCCAGCCGGATGTGGCTCCACGTTTGGGCTCGTCGGGATCCAGCCTCCTGAGCCACCGACAGGGCCTGGTCGAAAAGGTCCCGGGCCCGGGCATACTTCCCTTGGAGTTGAGCCGCTTCGCCCCGAGTCAGGAGAGCGAACGCCTTGAGCGCATCGTTGGGTGTGTCCGGTCCGGCCAACGACTCCAAGCGCTCCTCGGCGGTTTCGTAGCGATGCTCCAGCCAATCCAACGCCGCCAACCCAAGTTCCCGGGCCCGCTCATCCCCCTCCGACCCGATGGAGTCCAGCCAGGCCGAGTACCCTTCGTCGGCGCCAGGCTCCAGCGTTCGAATGGCGCGGACGAGGATTTCCCCCGGATCCGCATATTGTGGGGGCCGGTCCACCTGGACAGCCCAAAGTCCCGATTGGGATCCGGGGGGGAAGAATCCGGGGGCGAGGGCCACCAGGAGGGAGGCCCACAAAACGGGGGCAAACGGGGGGATACGAGAGGAGAGAAGCAGACGGTTCATACCATAGCCCGAAGAAGGGACCGGCCAGAGGTGAGACCCTACTGTACGAGTTTCTGCGACGGTTACCCTAACCCTCAAAAGCGCTGTTCCGCAATTTCACGGTGCCGGCAGGCTCCTTGTTGCCGGCGACCGGGCTTCTGTCGGGCGGAACTCGGCCCCCCCTTGAAGGTGCCGAAGGGGGGGCCGAGGGATTCC
>CBDUAX010000746.1:0-2282 GCA_965365235.1 uncultured bacterium | reverse complement strand
CCCAGCCACACAGTGTACACCACAGCTCACCCTCCCGCCCCACCCCCTGCCCTACCAGGACAGCCGTAGCCTGAGAAATCCCAAGGGGTACCATGAAGGTCAGGGAAGCCATGTTCAACGCCACCTGATGCCCGGCCATTGCCACCGACCCGAGCCATCCCATGAGGAGGCCTGTCGTGGCGAAGGCTCCATACTCCAGTCCGAACTGGACGCCGATGGGGCTTCCCAGCCGCACCATCCTCCATAGAGGTGCCGGACGGAGGGCTTGAGGCCTGAAGGTCCCGAGGTATCCCCTGAGAAACGGCCAGGAGATACCGACAAGGGCCAGGAACATCAACCACCGGGAGAAGCTGGATGCCCAACCCGAGCCCACGGCTCCCATCTCGGGGAAGCCCCAGTTTCCGTAGATGAGAGCCCAGTTGGAGACCAGGTTGACAAGGTTGGCCAGAACGATGGTGACGACGATAGGGGCCACCCGTCCCATCGCCTGAAGGGTCTGACGGGCCACGATGAACAAGAGGAATGGAAAGACCCCTGGCATGGCCGCTACGGCGTAGCCGGCTGCCACAGGCACCACATCAGGGGGCTGGCGAAGCAGGGTCAGGATGGCCACCCCTGGGAGCAGAACCATCGCGGCCGGGATCCCCAGGATCAGAGCCAAAAAGATCCCTCGTTGGAGGGCCCGTCCAACCGCGATCTCGTCCCCGGCGCCGACGGCCTGGGAGACCACGGGGTCCAGGGCCATGAGGACCCCCATGGGGAAGACGACGGCGGTGAAGAAGTAGAGGTTTCCCAATGCCACGGCTGCCAGGTCCCGAGCCGAGTAGTGCCCGACCATGACCGTGTCCACCACACCCATCAACATCATTCCGACCTGGACGGCCACCACTGGCAAAGCCAGTGCCAGGACTGCTCGGAACTCCCTCCGGGTGGGCAGGCGGTTCCAGATTCGAGCCTTTGCCCCTGGCAAAGGCTCAGGCTTCATCGCCGGGCCCCGGGTAGGGATCTTCCGGCTTTTTTCCACCCATTCGCCCCTCCACTTCCGGTGTCAGGGGCCTTCTACCGGCATATCCTCCCTGGACCTCGTGCCAGGCCTGGATCTCCGGCTCATCCATCTGCCAACAAAGGAAGACCCATCGGCCATCGAGGCGAGAGGGGAAGTCCAGCAGCCCATGCTCCAATCCCCCCTGAGGGAACCGGACTCCCTTGTCCAGGATCTGGTGCCGAATCAGGCGCTCGATCTCTTCCACCGATCCGGCGATGGTCCTTCGGTGCCGGCGGAATTCAGCGTGATCCGGATTGTCCTCCTCCGTCACGCCGGTTCCCCAGATCACCTCCAAGATCTTGAGCTTGTCGGTCCTTTCCTCCACGACCTCTCGAAGCTCCCGGATCCGTCTCAGGGTTTCCCGGAGCTCAGGGAGGAGGGCGTTGGCCTCTCCAACGGTGAAGACACGGCGCCTCATGAGTACCAGATGGTGTAGGATGCGGGGAGGCGGCTAGCCTTCTTCGGGAGAAAGGAGCGCCAGGACCTCTGCATGCCCCTTCAGCTCCGCCATCTCGGCCGGGGTCCGTTTGTCGTCACTTTTCGCATCGGTGGAGGCACCATGTGCCAGCAACAGTTTCACAATCTCCGTCCGCCCGTGTGCCGCCGCCTGATGAAGAGGAGTCCATCCCCCCGCTTGCTTGAGATTTGGATCGGCGCCCCGGTCCAAAAGGAGCTGACAAAGGGGGAGGGACTGCTCGGCGTCCCGGTTTGCCGCCGCACTGTGGATCGGACACACCCTGGAAAGGTTCACCGCCGGGGCATTCGGCTCCGCCCCTTTGTCCAGGAGGGCCTTCGCGGCCTCCAGCCGGCCAAAATAGGCTGCGAGGCCAAGAGGCCTGAAGCCATCAGGCGCCGCGGCATTGACGGCTTCCGGCTTCTCCGCCAGGTGGTGGTTCAGGGCCTCCATGTCCCCGAGGGCCGCCGCTTCATACAGGTCCACCCCCGGGGCCCTCTCTCGAACCAACCAGGCAAGATCCTCGTGCCCAAAGTAGAGACAGAGGAGGAGTGGTGTCCGGCCGTTTGGGTCTCGGGCCGTGAATAGCGCCGGGTCTTCACTCAGGAGGGCTTGGACCCGAAAGGCATCGTTCCCCACAATGGCCTGCGTGAGCTGCTGGTTAAGTTCCTTCAACCTCATCCATCCTCTTTTGGGCCTCGGCTCTCCGACAGAACTATCAATGTAGGTCCCTGTCCACCGGCTTTCCACCGGCGCCACCCTCCCTGGATCGTGACAGAAGGA
>CBDUAX010000745.1:0-2290 GCA_965365235.1 uncultured bacterium | reverse complement strand
TGACCTCGGCCAGCGCCGGATCCGTGGCGATCTCCTCGAGCAGCGAATCGGCCGGACGGAACCTACCCACCCGGGCCCGGCCCAGCTGGCCTTGAAGTTCGAGGCCAGCTGGGGGGACCGCGCCGTCTCAATGGCCGTGTCCCGCCCCGACACCCGTTCCCAGCGGGGGGAGATGGTGACGCCTTCCGGCGGCCGGTCCGCCACGCAGGTGATAACCGATCCCACCCCAGGGGTATGGGAGGTCCGCCTCTCCGACATCGCCGACACCCGAACCTTCGACTGGGAACAGGCCAAGAAGGACGAACCCGTCCCCCCGACGGAGGCCACGTTGAAGGTCACCGCCTTCTCGACCGAGGTCGACGTGGTGACCGGGGACCGCCCCGAAGGGACCTCGACCTCCGGAACCCACGACGTGTGGATCACGAACCGCTTGGCCGAGTTCGAGGGCGGTGCCGTGAATACACCGGTGGCCAGCGCACGCCGTGAGGAAATGGAGATTTCGGAGAGGTCTCAGCAGATCTTCGAGGTCGAGGTCTTGCCCGGATCGACGGCCATCCTGGCCCGAGCCTTCGACATCTCCGACCCTGACGCCGACCTGGATGTCTACCTCTTCGACTGTTCCGATGAAGAGGGAGAATGTCAGGCGGCCCGGGTCGACGGCGACCCCATGGGAGAGGAATATGCTCTTGTCCTGAACCCCAACGCCGGTCTGTGGAAGATCGTCGTAGATGCCCCCCGGGTGCCCGCGGGTGCGGCGACCTTTCAATACATGGATGCCGTCTTCAATCCCACCTATGGCGTGGTGAGCACCACCGACACCCCCCAGGAGCGAGCCCGAGGAGCCCGATGGATGGCCAGGGCCCACACCTGGCTGGCCCCGGCGGTTCATGCCGAAGGCCGGGCGCCCCTGGCGGCCCTCCAGATCCGTGGGCAGGCCGGCGAGGGCGCGAGCTTTCTGTTGAGCCTGACCGAGCTCGGATTGAACGGACCGGCCGAGGAGATCGAGGAGGAGATCCACCGGTAGCGTCTCCGGTTCAAAGGAATCAGATTGGTCCGGCCAGGGCGTTCCTCGAAAGAGGGCCGCTCTGGCCGATTCTTTAGGCCTCACCTCTGTCTCTCAGGACGTTCCCATGAAACTTTGGACCGTACTGGCGACTCTTCTTCTTTGCTTCGGCACCTTCGGGACCATCAATGCCCAGACCGAGGCCCAATGGAACCGATACCCGGCCATCTCCCCCGACGGAAACACCATCGTGTTCACGTACAAGGGAGACCTGTATCGGGTCCCCGCCACGGGAGGAACCGCCACCGCCCTCACCTCCCATCCGGCACACGACTTTTCACCCGTCTGGAGCCGAGACGGGCGGACCCTCGCCTTCGCCAGCAACCGCCATGGGAACTTCGACATCTACGTGGTTCCGGCGTTGGGCGGCAGCCCGACCCGGCTCACCTTCCACTCGGCTGCGGAGATCCCCTTCACCTTCGAAGCAGGAGACACCTCCATCCTGTTCGGCGCAGCCCGACAGGACGCATCCAGCAACCGAGGATATCCAACCGGCTCACAGCCGGAGCTTTACCGGGTGCCGGTGGCCGGGGGACGGGTCCACCAGGTTCTGACGACTCCGGCCGAGGGGGTCCAGGTGGGCGGTGACGGAGCCTTCTTCGTCTACCAGGACAAAAAGGGCGGGGAGAATGAGTGGCGGAAGCACCACACTTCGGCCATCGCCAGGGACATCTGGAGGTACGACGTGGAGGCCGGGACCCACCGGAAGCTCACGAACTTTGCAGGGGAAGACCGGAACCCCGTCCTCACCCCGGATGGTGGAAGGATCTACTACCTCAGCGAGGAGAGCGGTTCCTTCAATGTCCACTGGACGAACAGCAACGGCAGCGGGAGCTCCCGTCAGGTGACGTCCTTCACCGGCCCCCCGGTGCGCTTTCTGACCCTATCCGACAACGGCACCCTCTCTTTCAGCTGGGACGGGGAGATCTACACCAAGTCCGGGACGGCTGAACCACAGCGGGTTCCGGTGACCATCCTGGCCGACGACAAGGCCAACAACGAGGGCGTGGTTTCGGTGACGGGTGGTGCCAGCGGCCTCGCCGTGGCTCCCAGCGGAAAAGAAGTGGCCTTCATCACCCGAGGTGAAGTGTTCGTCACCTCCGTTGAAGGGGGCGTAACGAAGCAGATCACCCGGTCGCCGGAACGGGAGGCCAACGTCTCTTTCTCCCCCGACGGGAGGACGCTGATCTACGCCTCAGAGCGAGACGGCCGTTGGCGCATCTTTCA
>CBDUAX010000744.1:0-2292 GCA_965365235.1 uncultured bacterium | reverse complement strand
CCATCACCTCTATCCGTTTCATCGACGAAAACACCCTCCAGTTCGATGTGGAATCGAGCCAGGACGAGGAGAAAACAGACGATGAGGAAGAGGAGATGGAAGAGGAGCAGGAGCAGGAAGAGGAGGAGGACCGCCAACGGCGTCCCCGGACCAAGAAGAAGATGTTCCACTTCGAGTTCGACATCCGAACTCAGACACTCCGGGAGTTGGAAGACTACCAAGCACCGGACAACCATCCGGGTTGGGCCAGCATCTCTCCCGACGGTCAGACCATCGTGTTCGTGCGGGACCACAACCTCTTCATGATGTCGGCCGAAAGCTACCAGGAAGTCCTGGACGCCCGCCGAGGGAAATCGGGCGCAGAAGCCGACTCCGCCGACATGAAGGTGGAGGTGGAGGAGATCCAACTCACCGAGGACGGTGTCGAACACTACGCCTACGGTGGAGGGGGCCGAGGAGAAACGAACAAGGAGAAGGAGAAAAACGCCCACAATCGGAAGCGAGCCGGCCTCTCCTGGTCTCACGATTCCAGACGGTTCGCTCTGGTCCGGCGCGATCAACGCGAAGTGGACGAACTCTGGGTCATCCACTCGGTGGGCAACAAGCGCATGGAGTTGGAGACCTACAAGTACGACATGCCGGGTGAGGAGAACGTCACCCAGAGTGAGATCTGGATCTACGACCTCGAGGCCCGAAGCAAGGTGAAGGTCCAGGACGAAGCCTGGAAGGACCAGGGCATGTCGGTGGTCAACGCCCGGCAGTTCAACTACCCCGACTCACGTGAACCTCGTCGATCCCTATGGCTGTCCCCTTCGTCGGATGAGCTGTACTTCGTCCGCACCAGCCGAGATCTGCATCGGATCGACGTAATGGTGGCCGACGCCGCCACCGGGGAGGTCCGCCCCATCATCGAAGAGCGGATGAACACGTACCAGGAGTATCGCACCCCGGAACGTCTCCCCAACGGCGACATCCTATGGTGGTCGGAGCGGGACGGCTGGGCCCACCTGTATCGATATGGCCCAGATGGCACACTGAAGAATCGGCTCACTGAAGGCCCCTGGCACGTGAGCAACATGATGGGTGTGGATGCCGATCGTGGACTCGTCTACTTCGTGGCCAACGGCCGGGAAGAGGGAGAAGACCCGTACTACATGCACATGTATCGGGTCGGGTTGGATGGGTCCGGCCTTCGGTTGCTGGATCCCGGTGATTTCGACCACCGCATCTCGCTGAATGAATCCACCCGGTACTTCGTGGACAATTACTCCCGGGTTAACACAACTCCGGCGTCGGCGTTGTTCAACGCAAATGGTCAGAAGGTTCTGGACCTGGAAGAAGCCGATTTCTCGGCCCTTCTGGATGCCGGATACCAGTTCCCCGAGCCGTACACGGTGAAGGCCGCCGACGGGGTAACGGACATCTACGGGGTGATGTATAAGCCCTTCGACTTCAATCCGGAAAAGAAGTACCCCATCGTCGCGTACGTCTACCCGGGCCCCCAGACCGAGGCTGTGGCCAAATCCTTCTCCACCAGCCCCAGCGAGGTCGCTCTGGCGCAGTTCGGGATGGTGGTGGTCACCCTCGGGAACCGGGGTGGACATCCGGACCGCTCCAAGTGGTACCACAACTATTCCTACGGAAACCTCCGGGACTACGGGCTGGCCGATAAGAAGGTAGGTCTCGAGCAGTTGGCCGACCGCCACGATTTCATCGACCTCCATCGGGTCGGCATCTATGGCCACTCCGGAGGGGGGTTCATGTCGACGGCCGCCATGCTGGTGTATCCGGACTTCTTCAAGGCGGCGGTGTCCTCTTCAGGGAACCACACCAACGACGTCTACAACCGCTGGTGGTCCGAGACCCATCACGGGGTCAAGGAGGTCATAGACGATGAGGGGGAAGTGAGCTTCGAGTACAGCATCAAGACCAACCCCGAGATCGCCGCGAACCTCAAAGGCCACCTGATGCTCACGACGGGAGACCAGGACAACAATGTCCACCCGGCCGGGACATTCCGAATGGCCGAAGCCCTGATCAATGCCGGAAAGCGGTTCGACTTCTTCATCTTTCCCGGCCAACAGCACGGTTATCGGGGAACCATGGGTGACTACTGGTTCTGGCTCCGAGCTGAGTACTTCGTGAAGCACCTCATCGGCGATACCCGCTGGGGAGCGGATATCATCCCGCTTCAGATGGAGCGGCCGATGACACGGTAGAGTTTCCCTCCCGGGAAGAGTGATCTCCGCGCCTCGGTTTTCCGGGATGTTTCAAGAACTCAGGTTGGGGCGG
>CBDUAX010000743.1:0-2294 GCA_965365235.1 uncultured bacterium | reverse complement strand
GTGCAGACGCTCGTCGACTTCTTCGCGCGTCCAGCTCAAACGCATGCTGTTCTGGGACATTTCCAGGCCGGAAACCGCAACGCCACCGGCGTTGGCGGCCTTGCCCAGGCCATAGAGGACGTTGTTGTCCATGAAGATATCGACGCCATCGGGGACCGTGGGCATGTTCGCGCCCTCGGAGATGACGTATACGCCCTGGTTCACCAGGTTCTGGGCGTCCACGGCGTTGACTTCGTTCTGGGTAGCGCTGGGGAAGGCGCAGTCGGCCTTGTGGTCCCAGAGCGGGTTGTGGTCGAGGTTCGGATCCAGCGGGGTGTAGACGGCGTTCGGATATTTCTCGGCGTACTCGCTGATGCGGCCACGACGGTTGTTCTTGAGGTCCATGACGAAGGCAAGCTTTTCACGGTCTACGCCCTCGTCGTCGAAAATGTAGCCGCCGGAGTCGGAGAAGGTGATGACCTTACCGCCCAGGTCCAGAAGCTTCTCAGCGGTGAACTGAGCCACGTTCCCGGAACCGGAGACGATGCAGGTCTTGCCTTCCAGGGTCTCGCCCCGGGTCGCCAGCATCTCAGCCGCGAAGTAGACGGCACCGTAACCGGTGGCCTCGGGCCGGATGAGGGATCCACCCCAGTTCAGGCCCTTACCGGTGAGCACGCCGGTGAACTCGTTGCGGAGCTTCTTGTACTGCCCAAAGAGGAAGCCGACTTCCCGGCCGCCGACCCCGATGTCCCCGGCAGGAACGTCGGTGTCCGGTCCGATGTGCCGGAAGAGCTCGCTCATGAAGCTCTGGGTGAAGCGCATGACTTCGAGGTCGCTCTTGCCCTTAGGATCGAAGTCCGAGCCGCCCTTTCCGCCACCCATGGGGAGAGTGGTGAGGGCGTTCTTAAAGACCTGCTCGAAGGCCAGGAACTTCAGGATGCCCAGGTTCACGGAGGGGTGAAAGCGCAGGCCGCCCTTGTACGGGCCGATGGCGCTGTTCATCTCGATCCGGAACCCACGGTTGACCTGGACTTCGCCCTGGTCGTCGACCCAGGGGACCCGGAAGAGGATGACCCGCTCAGGCTCGATGATCCGCTCCAGAACCTTGGTCTGCCGATAGACGGGATGCCGGTCGTACACGATCTGCACGGAGTCGGCAACCTCTTGAACGGCCTGGTGGAACTCGGGCTGGGCAGGATCTTTTGCCTTTACGGCCTCCATCAACTTTGCAACGTAGTCACTCATGCTCTTCTCCCTATAGGGAAGTCACGCTCCGGGTCGTCCGCGGATGCGTAGTGGGTAGATTTCCTGCAGAAAAAGAAAAACCGGCCTCCCGCCTGACGGGGTGGCCGGATCGTAGCCCTTCTGGTCCTTCAAGACCTTCGGATGCGCAGAAAAGAGGGGCGACAGTTCCACGGGGCCGGGAATGCCGGTTGCCCAACTCCTCAGCGAGGATGGGGCGTCCTCCGGAGGAGGACTGGATGGCTCGATTCGCGTCCATCTTGAGCGGGCCCTCTCTACGAGGGCCACTCTGCATTCCCGATCGCTTTTCCTTGGCTTCCCGTCGCCCATCCCCGGGAAGAACCCAAGCCGCCTGCCGCCGAAATGGACTCCGAGTGGGATGGCCTCGGTGCCATTCGCTCCGCGTCGCCGAACAAGCTGGCGAACCCTTAAATCAGCGGCAAGGCTTGTGCCAGAACCCTACTGTCGGAGGGCCCTCGTCAGCCTTCCCCAGGGACCCTTCCCAGGATCCATTCTGCAAGGTCCCGGATGACCTCCTGGTCCACATGTTTCACCTCTGTGGAGTACTCCTCCGGCGTGGCCGTTCCCTCCCCCGGAGTAAAGAGATGACTCAGAGTGGGATACAGCTTCACGTGCACCCCTTCCCTCCCACTCAGTCCTTCCTCCCAGAGTCGGAGATCTTCCGGGGTGCTCTGGTAGTCCCGTCCACCCTGGAGAATGAAAAGCGGTGTTGAAACCCTCAACGCAGTACCAAGAGGATCCAGCTCTTCAAGCTCCTGCCAATACCCTCTTCGCACTCCCAGAAGCAACTCCTCCGGGCCCAACTCCCCTGAGAAGGCCCGATCGACCTCAGCCATGAGGGAATCCAACTGTGCGCGGGCTGGGGAGGCCGGATCCGTTTCCAGCGAGGCGATGTATTCCAGCTGACTTCGGAGTACCACAAGGAAAGGCCTGAGTGGAGCAGCCAGTATGGCGGCGCCGGCCAGCTTCCCGTCCCGGAGAGCGATCTCCGGGGTCACCATGGCTCCCAGGGAGTGCCCGGCGAGAAATACCCGATCTCCCTGGATCTTCTC
>CBDUAX010000742.1:0-2296 GCA_965365235.1 uncultured bacterium | reverse complement strand
CTCATTGAAGAGGGTCATTCGAAAGGTGCCGGCCCGCGGTGGCACATAGAAGGTGTCTCCGAACGCCAACCGCCCCTCCGTGGCTTCGACCACCTGGTTCATGGCCAACCAGCGGCCATCGTCTTCGGCCACCAGATCCAGCGCCGTCCCGAAGGCGGCGATCTTCGGCAGAGGGGCTCCGTCCAGAGAACGGGCCATCTGAAGCTCCGGGAGGAGCATGTCCGGGTTCATGTCGATCATGGCCACCTTCACCCCACGGCCGTCGAAGGTGGGGTTCTCTTCCAGGAAACTCTCGGCCCTGAGATCTCCCCGGGGGCTGTACCGGTTGGTCAGGGGGTAGTCGGACAGAACCGGGGGCCAGACCGGAGGAATGGTGTCGGTCGGGAGAGAGGGACCCTCGGCTTCGAGCGACCCCGGCATTCCGAAGGCCCTGGACCGGTCGGCGATGGAAAGATCGACGCTGTGCACGGCCGTATGAGCGACCACTTCCTCCACCCGGTCCAGTGGAACCAGGGCCCGAAGGTAATCGACATCATTGTCCTGGAACTGGACGGACCCGCCCATGGCTTCCACGGCGGATGCCACACGGCGGTTTTGCCCGGGCATGGAGGCGATGACCAAAAGAACCTCGGCCTCCCCTCGGGCTCGGGCCTGGGCCAACTCCCCTCGGGCATCCTTGAAGAGGAAAGGCCGGCGAGGGACCTGAGCCGATACGGCCGGGCCCAGGAGAAAGAACGTCATGGCGAGGAGCAAAGGGATCCGGGACATCGTTGTCTCCTGAGATGGCCAGGGAGGAAATGGGGCCGCCCACCGGAAAACGGGACGGCTCGCCACTCCAACAGGGTCTGCTCGAGCCCACAACCAGGGACCCACAGCACCGGGTCAGCACCCTAGTCCTCCCGGCGATTCCTGGCAATATGGCGGTGAGATCGAGACGGGTTCCCCCGCTCCCCCTACGGCCATATCCTGTTCAGATCGAAAGGGGAGAATGTCATGAAGGTCTACAGCCGGATCATCCTGAGCGAAGCCGCCATCGGGGCCACACTCCTGACTGCGGCCTGGTATCTCTTCTATTGGGTGGCAATGGGCAGCATGATCGACTACATCCGGCCGGGACCCATGTTCGACTACATCACCGGCCCGGCGATCCATGTCGAGCTCATCGTATCCGGGCTGGGGTTGGGTGTGGTCCTGGCCGGGGTCAATATCCTGTTTGATGGGACCTCCCTCAGACTCAGGCCGTTCGGTCAGATCATCCTGATCAAAACAGGGCTATATCTGCTGGGCCTGGCACTGGTGGCCGTGGTGGTGAACCTGATCTTCCTCTCCTTCTTGTTTTCCCTGGAAGAGCTTCAGGCCCTTTGGGAGACCATGTCACCCCGGCTCCTGGTCTCCTTGGGTAGTTGGATGGCCCTCTCCATCCTGGGAGTCAATTTCCTCATGGAGGTCCGGCGAAAGGTGGGTCCGGGGAATCTCTGGGCGTTGCTGACTGGACGGTACCACAGACCCCGAAACGAGGAACGGGTGTTCCTCTTCCTGGACCTCAAGGGATCGACGGCCATCGCCGAGTCACTGGGACATGCCCGATACAGCGAGTTCCTTCGACAGGTATATCACGACCTGACAGAGATCGTCCTGAAACACGGGGCTCAGATCTATCAGTATGTGGGGGACGAAGTCGTATTGACCTGGCCTTCGAAACAGCCGGACTCGAGACTTCACAGCTTGCAGGCCTTTTTTGCGTTCCAGGAGAAGCTCGCCACCAAGACGGTTTGGTATGGGGAGACCTTCGGTGTGGTTCCCGAGTTCAGAGGGGGGGTCGAGGAGGGGAATGTCACTGCGACAGAGGTGGGAGACATCAAGCGCGATATCGCCTATCACGGAGACCCGTTGAATACGGCCGCACGCCTTCTGGAGCTGTGCCGGGACTACGGGCAGCCCGTCCTTGCCTCGGGAAGAATCAAAGCAGCCATTTCCGGGGAACCCTCCCTGGAGACGGAGCTGAGGGGAGAGGTCACGCTGAGGGGGAGGCGGGAGCCGGTGATGGTGTACGGGGTGATGCCGGCGGCGTGAAGGCCATCGCCCGGGGTTGGAGGCAACGTCTCGCCCTTCTCTCGGGCGGATCCTTCAGTGCATCTCCGACCATCGGTCCGGCCTATGGCCGAACAGCCCCTCCGGGTACTCCGATGTCCACGAAGGCGGTCGTGGACGTCGAACCTTCCGGGTCCACCCACCGGCCT
Source organism: uncultured bacterium (assembly GCA_965365235.1). Classification (GTDB taxonomy): domain Bacteria; phylum Gemmatimonadota; class Gemmatimonadetes; order Longimicrobiales; family Gaopeijiaceae; genus CBDUAX01. The sequence goes on along the minus strand of CBDUAX010000742.1, from coordinate 56 downwards.
TGGAAGCCCAGGGGGATCCTGAACCGGGGGAGATGGATACGGCCCCGGACTCCCGG
>CBDUAX010000741.1:0-2303 GCA_965365235.1 uncultured bacterium | reverse complement strand
CGACCGACCTGTCGGAAGCCACCCGGTGACCTGGAGTGTGAACGACGGCGGAACCTTCCTGGTCGAGCTGGGTGAGGTTCTTGGCCTGGTTGGCTCCAAGAAAGGAGTGACGGTTCTATGAGAGAGTTGTTCGCAGTGGGGTGCGCCCTCTGGGCAGCCCTTGCCCTTCCCCCATCGATCTCAGGGCAGGATTCAGACCTTTCCGCCGCCTCCTGGCTCGCAGGGTGTTGGGTCGCCGCCGGGACAAGCACCCGAGCGGAGGAAATGTGGCTGGCACCCGCTGGGGGGACGATGGTGGGGGCCGCACGAACCATAAGGGGTGAGACCACCACAGCCTATGAGTTCCTGATCATCCACCCGAAGGACGGCCAACTCCTCTTCACCGCCCAACCCTCCGGTCAGGCCATGGCAGATTTCCTGGTTACGGAACTGACCACCGTCCGCCTCACGCTGGAGAACCCCGATCACGACTTCCCGAAGAAAATCGAGTACGTCGTCGTTTCCCGGGACTCTGTTACGGCCCACGTTTACGGAGGGGTCCAGGACCCCACTCCAGCCTTCAGCTTGATGTATGCCCGAGGGAGCTGCGGGGTGGGCTGAGGCCCCTATCTTGCTGGCAACCCTGAGTCCACCCTACCCTCCCGCAGGGACTCTTCTGGAGGAGGACCATGATCACCCGAAAACTCCGTCCTTTCGGCACGACAATCTTCGCCGAGATGACGGCCTTGGCCCAGAAGCATGATGCCATCAACCTGGCCCAGGGATTCCCCGACTTCGAGGGCCCGTCGGAGATCGTCGAAGCGGCTGTCAGGGCCTTGCGATCAGGGGACAACCAATACGCCCGTTCTCGGGGCCACCCTGAGCTGGTCCGGGCCATTGCAGAGAGCCAGGAGCGATACTATGGCATGGCCTTCGATCCCATGGAGGAGGTGGTGGTCTTCTCCGGAGCTACCGAGGGCATCGCCGCATCCATGCTGGGGATCCTGAATCCCGGTGACGAGGTGATCCTCTTCGAGCCCTTCTACGACAGCTACCCCCCAGGCCTTGCCCTCTCCGGGGCCACCCCCCGCTTCTTGACCCTTCGCTTTCCGGACTTCGCCCTGGACGGAGAAGCCCTCAGGGCCTTGGTGAGTGATCGGACCCGGATGATCGTCCTGAACACCCCCATGAATCCGACGGGGAAGGTCTTCACCCGGGAGGAGCTGGAGGTGATCGGGGAGATCTGCCAGGAACACGATCTCATCGCCCTCACCGACGAAGTGTACGAGCACCTGGTCTTCGACGATGCCGAGCACATTCCACTGGCATCGATCCCGGGAATGCGGGACCGAACCCTTACGCTCTCTTCTGCTGGGAAGACCTACTCGTTCACGGGGTGGAAGATCGGGTGGGGCACAGGGCCTCGGGAGTTGGTGGATGCAGCGCAGGCCGCGCACCAGTTTCTCACCTACGCTATACCCACTCCTCTCCAGGCCGCCATCGCCTTCGCCCTCCAGCATTACCACCAGGACTTCCTCGTGGGATTTCGGGCCGAGTACACGAAGCGGAGGGACTTCCTGCTTTCGGCGTTGAACGGTGCTGGGTTTCAGACTTTCGTCCCCAGGGGCACCTACTTTATCTACGCTGCCTTTGCCGACCTCTTCGATGGTGACGACCGGGACTTCGGGTACTGGATCACCCGGGAGCACAAGGTGGCCGCCCTTCCCCCTTCTTCCTTCTACCACGAGGGGATCGAGGAAGGCCGACGCCTCACCCGCTTTGCCTTCTGCAAGCGAATGGAGACGCTGGAGGCTGCGGCTGAACGACTCCGGAGGATACAGAAATGAAGGTCGCAGGAATTCAGATGGACATCGTTTGGGAAGACCCCGGAGCCAATTTCCAGCGGGCGGGGGAGCTGGTGAAGGAGGCAGTGGCCGAAGGAGCCCGATTGGTCGTCCTGCCGGAGATGTTCGCTACCGGATTCTCCATGGATGCCGACACCGTGGCCGGATCCGCAGACCGTACCCGTGAGTTTTTGGCGGGGTTGGCAAGGGAAAACTCGGCCTACATCCTTGGGGGTTATGGCGAGCCTGCCGACCCCCGCCCAGCCAACGCCTGTTCCATCTTCGATCCGAGCGGTTCCGAGATCCTTCATTACCGGAAGATCCATCCCTTCAGCATGGCCGACGAAGATGTTCACTATCTGGCGGGGGAGAGGGTGGAGACCGTGAAGGTCGAGGGAGTACGGGTGACACCGCTCATCTGCTACGACCTTCGGTTTCCCGAGCCGTTCAGGGTGGCAGCGGCGGGAACGGACCTTTTCT
>CBDUAX010000740.1:0-2305 GCA_965365235.1 uncultured bacterium | reverse complement strand
CGGGGGTCGTTTACGACTTCCACAAAACACTGGTCCGGGAAACGCTCCTGGCCGAGATGGGTCTGGCACGTACCCGCCTCCTCCATGCGAAGATCGCCAGAAGCCTTGAAGACCACTTCGGGAAGAAAGCGTCGCTCCACGCTACCACCCTGGCCTTCCATCATGTCCAGTCCGGGGGGGTCCAGGGGAGCGCACACGTTCTCCTCTATCTGGCACTCGCGGGACACCGGGCCCTGGAAGACTTCGGGAACCGGGAAGCGGCCCAATACCTCCGGGCCGCTCTTCGCCTTCTGGATGGAGAGGAGTTCAGAGGCACTCCCCCGGCCGACGTGGATGTGGACCGGATGGCGATCCTTCGAGACCTGGCCAGAGCCCTCACCCGTCTCGGGAGGTACGACGAGGCCATCCCCTTCTGGCGGCAAGCCGTCGAGGAAGGAGAGGGGCGGGGGCTCGCGGAAGAGGTCGGGGAGTTCCGCCGTCGCATCGGGATCATCCTGAGCTTCAATGGCCAACCCTTTGAGGCGTTGGAGGAATACGACAAGGTCCTGGCATCCCCCCCCGGCACCATCTCCGGAATCCTGGCTGCCCGGACCCACCTCCGGCGGGGAGTGGCATTCGAAGAGTTGGGTCGCCCCGATGAGGCCATGGAGGAGTTGGAAGGAGCCCTTTCCGATGCCCTTGATCTGGATGACCCGGTGCTCCTTGCCCAGGTCCATCGGGCGCTGGTCCTTCTGAACATCTGGACCGGCCAGGGAGAGCGGGTCAGGACCCACGCCGATCAGGCGCTGGAGTTGGCCAAGAGCTCCGGAGCCCAGAGTGTGGAGTTCTGGACCTATTGGGGTCTCGCCGTCTTCGAGGGGCTGTTGGGAAACACCGAGCCCATGCGGGAGTGGGTCCAGAAAGCCGACCACGTGGCTCAACAAATGCGCTCTCCTCTCTTGCACTTGCGCAGCTCCGAGTTGGCCATCGAGCAGGCAGCTGCCATCGGAGAGTGGGAACGGGGGATCGCCCTGGGCGAGCAGGCATGCGCCGTTGCCCGGGCCCTCTCTCAAAACACCCTCCTCCCCAGGCTTTTGGTCTGGACCTCCCTCATCTACCTGGGGCGGGGAGAGATCGAGCTGGCCAGGCCGCTCATCGAGGAGGCTTGGTCCGTCTCCGGGGCTGGAGAGAGTCAGACGTTGAACATCCACGGCGCCATCCCTGCCCACATGGGAAAGGGGTATCTGGCCATGGCGGAAGGGGACCTGGATGAGGCAATACGGGTCGCCAGGGCTGGGCTGGAGCTGGCGGACCGGGTGGGGTACGGGATCTGGGCAATTCACCGACTCCTTCCTCTTCTGGCCGAGGCATACCTCTGGAAAGGGGACCTGGAAGGGGCCCGGAAGGTGGGAGAAAGGCTCAAGAGAGACTCGACGCCCCTGGGCCACAAGCTGGGGATGGCCTGGGCCCAGACCTGCGAAGCGCTGGTAACATGGCGAGTGGATGGAGATCCGGACGAGGGAGCTCGCTTGATGGAAGAGGCGGCCCAGGCTCTGGAGGGGATACCCATCATTCCCGATGCGGCACGCTTGCGACGGCTGAAGGCCGGTCGTATGGCTGACGCCGGGGACCGCCAGGGGGCCCTGGAAGAGCTCGGCCGGGTCCATGAGATCTTCCTCCGCCTCGGCGCCGAGATCGAGCTGGAGAAGACCCGGATCCAATTCCGGGAGCTGGATGCCCGTCCTCCCAGGAAGGCCGCCGCAGGGGAGGGGATGCTGAGCGGACGGGAGCTGGAGATCGCCAGGTTGGTGGAGGAGCGAAAGTCCAACAAGGCCATCGCCAAAGAGTTGAGCATCTCCCCCCGGACCGTAAGCACACACCTCTCGAACATCTACCAGAAGCTGGGTTTGGGATCTCGGGGTGAGCTGGCGGACTTCATCCGGGCCGGAGGGCTCAACGAAAGCTAGATTTCCGGGGCACCAACGGATATTCAAAAAAAAGGGGACAAGGACCAGGATGGCCAACGGATCTGGGCGAACCATCGTGGTGGGTGGCGGGGTTATCGGCCTCTGCACCGCATACTACCTGGCCAGGGCCGGGGCCGAGGTCCTTCTCCTGGAACGGGACCAGATCGGCGCCGGGGCTTCATCCGGAAACGCCCCGGAACCGGCGCGCGCACGTCGGTCTCGACGTGGTAGGGCAGGAGGAACACGACGGAGGGCGGCGGTGCCTCGCCTGTCAGCTCGCCCGGGTCGACCTCGAGTGCCACGGCGGGGGTCATGTACTTCGGCGACTCGGTGCAGGCCCCGAAGAGGGCTGCGGTGCA
>CBDUAX010000739.1:0-2310 GCA_965365235.1 uncultured bacterium | reverse complement strand
ACCTGACGATACTGCCGGAGTGTGACAGTGGCCTCCGACAGAGCCGGAGTTCAGTCCCCCCTGAGAATCAGCCTCCTCGCCACCTCCCCGATCCTCTCCCCCTCCCACACCCGCTCCAGCCACCGCTCCGGAATCCCCGACCTCCCATAGTAGGCACCGGCCACCTGGCCACAGACCGCGGCAGTGGTGTCCGCATCATCACCCAGGTTGGCCGCGGTGAGGATGGCCTCCTCGAAGGACGAAGTCGTCCAGAAGCTCCAGGGTGGACGGACCACCCCCAGCCATCTCGGTGAGGGGATCGAACCACCCTCTCGGGAAAAGATCAACGATAGTCTCCACGGCATCGCCCACGGCCAGGCCAAGGAGGGAGTCGCACCGAGAGCACCGCCAGCTTCGTGGTCCCGTGAGGAGATGGAGCCGATCTGTGGAACGCCAGCGACACCACAGGAGATCGGAGCCGTTCCCATCCGCCTATGGCCCCGCTCCCGTGAATCGATTCTCTTGACCGGATCGGTGTCCCGGGCGCATCTGGTACTTTGAAGTCAGGTCATTGCGTCGGGACCAGGGCCCATGTTTCTTCCCCGGCTCACCTGGAACTCAGGACCCCGAAGGAGTTCTTCCACCAATGATCCGCGTTGATGTCCAACCCCGGATGTTGCGATGGGCTAGAGAGCGAGCTGGATACTCCGAGTCCTCTCTCGCCAAACGCTTCCCGAAGCTGGAGGCCTGGGAAACGGGGGTTCTCCAGCCCACTCTCAAGCAGTTGGAGCGCTTCGCCAAAGCCACTCATGTGCCGGTGGGATTCCTCTTCCTCTCTGGGCCACCGGAAGAGAGGATCCCGATTCCGGACTTCCGGCGGGCTGCCGGGGTGGAAGCTGTCCCCCCGAGCCCAAACCTCCTGGACACCATCTACCTCTGCCAGCAACGCCAGGAGTGGTTTAGGGACTTCGCCAGGTCCGCCGGCGAGTCGGCCCTGGATCTCGTCGGGTCCGCCCGGATCAATGAAAACATCGAGGAAGCTGCCCTCCGGATCAGAGAATCGCTGGGGTTCGACATTGAGGCCCGCCGCCGGGCCGCGACTTGGACCGAGTCCCTCCGCCGGTTCATTTCCCAGACAGAGGACGCTGGCATCCTTGTCATGTGTAGCGGAGTCGTCGGAAACAACACCCGCCGGACCCTGGATCCAAAGGAGTTCAGAGGCTTCGCTCTGGCTGATGACCTCGCACCGCTCGTTTTCATAAATGGAGCCGACACGAAGGCTGCCCAGATGTTCACGCTCGCCCACGAACTGGCACACATCTGGTTGGGGGAATCTGGCGTGTTCGATTCGGAAGCGGGGTGGATTCCTGACGGTGCCGTAGAACGATGGTGCAACCAGGTCGCTGCAGAGCTCCTGGTGCCCCTCGATTTGGTCCGAGCGGAGTACGATGCCGAGGCACCTTTGGAGGATGAGGTTCAGCGTCTGGCCCGACGGTTCAAGGTCAGCACCCTGGTGATCCTTCGCCGGATCCACGACGCGGGGGGAATCACCAGCCGGGCCCTCTGGGGCGAGTACGAGGCCGAGGTTGCGAGGATTCGGAGTCTGACCAGGGGGGGCGGGGGCAACTTCTACCTGACCCAGGCCGCCCGGACCAGCAAACGGTTCACCCGGGCTCTCGTCATCAGCACCATGGAGGGCCGCACCCTCCATCGGGACGCATTTCGGCTTCTCGGCTTCAGGAAGCTGAGCACTTTCCAGGAGTTGGGCAGGTCGCTCGGGGTAGCAGTCTGATGCGCTACATCCTCGACGCCAACGTCTTCATCCAGGCGAAGAACCTGCACTACGGGATGGATTTCTGTCCCGCGTTCTGGGACTGGCTTCTCCAGGCAAACGAAAAAGGCCGGGTCTTCAGCGTGGAATCGGTTGGAGACGAGCTACAGGGTGTCGCGGATAAGCTGAGCGCGTGGGCAACGGAACGGGATGGGGGGTTCTTCCTGAAGCCGGAGGTCACCCTCCTCCCGGCTCTGGGCGAGGTGAGCACCTGGGCCACCGGAACCGACTATGAACCGGCTGCGGTGAACACCTTCCTCCAAGCCGCCGACTACTTCCTCGTCGCCCACGGGCTCGCATACGGCGATACGGTAGTGACGCATGAGGTGGCGGCCGGATCGAAGAAGAGGATCAAGATCCCGGATGCCTGCATCAGACTGGGCGTGAAGTTCATGACCCCCTTCGCAATGCTCCGAAAGGAAAGGGCCCGGTTTGTTCTTGGGAGGTGACGTTCGACGTTCGCGTCCTCGTCACCGATAGAATGCTCCGACATCTGCCCG
>CBDUAX010000738.1:0-2312 GCA_965365235.1 uncultured bacterium | reverse complement strand
TGGACGGGAATGACGAACCCCTTTTCGACGGGCCCGCCGATGACTTCTACCGAAGGCTCCTGTTTGCCTTTCCCGAGGCCGCTGGCCTCGACGCCGAGGCACTCTCCGGCACCCTCTTTCAGCGGGATGGAAGCTACACCCCCATCCCCTTCGCCCGGGGCCTCAGGCTGGTGTGGATCGGAAACCTGGCCCATACACACTTCTACCAGGCAGAGGTCCGGAAGTATGAGGCGGGAGCCCAGGTACGGACCTTCCGGCCCGAGGACTTGGAGACCTATCGGGAGACGATCAACCGGGTCGCGGCCGCCCTGGCAAACCCCGATGCAAACCTCCCGTCACATTCGGCCGGAAACCCACGACCCATAGCCGTCACGCTGGAACCGGGACAGGGCGCCGACGCCCTGCTCCTCGAAGGCCCCGGAGCGCTGGAGCGATTGGAGCTGAAGCTCGAGGCCCCAGACCTGAACAAGGCCCTGCGGCAGACCCTCCTCCTGGTCTCCGCAGACGGATTTCCAAAGCCACAGGTGGAATCGCCCCTGGGCGACTTCTTTGGCGCCGCCCCCGGGATCAATCCGTACCAGTCCCTCCCCTTCACCGTCCGGCCCACCGGAGAAATGGTGTCTCGGTGGATTATGCCCTTCGGGGAGTCCCTCCTCGTCCGGATGGAAAACCGGGGAGACCAGACCGTGACCGTTTCCGGATCGGCGCTGCGCATGACCTACGAATGGGACCCGGAGAGTTCCATGCACTTCCGGGCGCGCTGGCGCGTGGATCACGACATGGTACCGGACCCCGCTGCCGTCCAGGACCTCCCGTTCCTCCTGGCCCTGGGCCAGGGGGTCTATGTCGGGACGACCTCCCTCCTCCTGAACCCGAGCCCCGTCCCCACCCCTTATGGGAGTTGGTGGGGAGAGGGTGATGAGAAGGTCTTCGTGGACGGGGACGCTCAGCCTTCCCTCTTCGGCACCGGCTCGGAGGACTATTACAACTACTCCTGGTCCACCCCTGAGATCTTCACCTTCCCCTACTGCGGCCAACCTCGGAATGACGGCCCAGGGAACCGGGGGTTTGTCGCCAACTATCGTTGGCACGTCCTGGATCCCCTGCCCTTCCGGGAAAAGATCCAGTTCTACATGGAAGCGTATCCCCACGAACGGACCCCAGGGTTCTCCTACGCCCGCGTCGGATATCACTACGGGCGTCCGGGCATGACCGACGACCATCTGCCCCTTGTACCGGATGACCTGAGGGAGCCTCGGCTTCCGGAGCGATGGATGCCCGTAGCCAGAATGGGGGCCCGGAACAGCTATATGTACCAGGTGGAGGAGTTGGACGGGGGGGCGAGGCTTCCTTCCGACACTGGGGCCCTTTTCGCGGGAGGAAGGATTCCGGTGTTCCGGCAGGCCGGACCCGGCGCCACCTGGAGCCTCTCCGTTCCAGTAGCAGAAGAGGGAGAGTACCGCGTCCACTTCGTGACCCGACTGGATTCCAGGGGACCCACCGCCCGGTTGTTCTGGGACGGAGAGCCGGCGTTGTTGACTACAGGAGCTGAGGCGGTGGAGCTGTTCCGTCCCCATCGAACCCTGCTCAGGAATTTCACCCTTCAGCCCCGACAACTCACTGCCGGAAACCACACCCTGGAGTTTCGCTTCGGAGAACCCTCAGCCGGTGTGTCCCAACCCGAGATGGGGCTGGACTTCGTGTGGATCCAGAAGGTGGGATAAAAAGAAAAAGGACGACTATGGTACCCTTCCGAGCTCTGAGTCCGGTCACCCTTCCGACCCTCTGCCTCTCGCTGGTGGCCGCCACTGCCTGCGGTCCCGCATCCGAGAACGGCCACGCCGGAACCCCCGAGGACCCCTGGGTCATCGGGATGAGCCAGTGTAACCTGGGAGAACCGTGGCGGGTCCAGATGGACGCCGACGTGAGAGCTGCAGCCGAGGCGTTTCCCAATCTGAGGGTCATCTTCAAAGACGCCCAGAACAACTCACTCACCCAACGGGCTCAGGTCGAGGAGTTCGTGGAGCAGGGAGTGGACCTGATCATCATCAGCCCCAAGGAGGCGGCCCCCCTGACCCGCCCGGTGGCGGAAGCCTACCGGCAGGGGGTCCCCGTCATCGTCCTGGATCGGGAGGTCCAGGGGGAGGAGTTCACCACCTTCATCGGTGCAGACAACGTGCGCATTGGACGGGAGGCCGGAATCTGGATCCGGGAGAGGCTGGGGGGGCAGGGCAAGATCGTGGAGCTCAAGGGCCTCATGACCTCCACCCCGGGGCAGGACAGGAACCAGGGCTTCCTCGAAGGGCTGGCCT
>CBDUAX010000737.1:0-2323 GCA_965365235.1 uncultured bacterium | reverse complement strand
AAAGAGAACCCGGTTCAGCAAACGCTGAGACCGGGTTCTCTCGCCTCCACCAAAGAGCCCGCTTCAGCGTCGTGCTGGGAGTGGGCTCTTTTTTTTGATCTCCCTTCCAGGCCCCAGTCCTTTCTGCAGGGCCCAGGGAGCGAGAAAGGGTCAGGCCAGAGTCCCGTCTCTTCCACCTGCCCCGGAAGGAGAGATCTGGAATGGCGCCAAAAACTGCCTCACCGCTGCTTCCGGGTCTTCTGCCGCCATCACAGCGCCGATAACCGCCACACCGGCCGCTCGGCTGCCCAGGGAGATCTCGCGGGCTCGGCTGGCGGTGATCCCTCCGATCCCCACCACCGGCACCTCCACTGCCTCCGCCACCCGGGCGAGACCACGAACTCCGATCTCGGCTCCGGCATCGGCCTTGGACGCCGTAGGATAGACCGCTCCACAACCGATATAGTCGGCTCCAGCGGTTACGGCATCCTGAGCAACTTCCGGAATGTCCGTGGAGTGCCCAATGAGAAACCCCGGTGGTGCGGCACACCGGACCTCAGCGACCGGCAGGTCGTGGGGGCCCAAATGAACGCCGTCGGCCCCAGCCGCCAACGCCACATCGAACCGATCGTTGATGAACAACAGGGCATCCCACTCCCGGGTCAGGGCCCGAAGGCGGAGGGCTTGCTCCAGAAGCTCTCGAGCCGAGGCGCCCTTGTCCCTGAGTTGGATGGTCCGGGCACCTCCCGAAAGGGTCTTTTTCACGACGTCTTCCACCGACCTGGGCGCTGCCATCCCGGCGTCGGTGATGACGATCAATCGAAGGGCCTCGCGGAGCGTCACGGTGCTCGCCGGTTCTGGCGGTCGGGTCCTCCTGGTGAACCGTCTCGCTGGGCCTGCCCTTGAAGCTGACTGGCCTGTTCCCGGCGGAAGCGCTCCCATTCCGGACGGAGGCGGGCGACGTTCCGATTGTGCTCAGCCAGAGTCTCCGCGAAGGCGTGGCTCCCGTCGGTCCGGGCCATGAAGTAAAGCAGGTTGGTCTGGGCCGGATGGAGTGCCGCCTCCAACGCCTTCCTCCCTGGAGCCCCGATGGGCCCGGGGGGCAGCCCTGGGTACGTGTAGGTGTTGTAGGGGTGGTCCGCCACAGAGTCCATGGCCGCGTACAGGAGGCGGGCTCGGTACCCCCCCAGGGCATAGAGGACCGTGGGATCGGCCTGCAGGAGCTGACCCCGCTCCAGGCGATTGTGGTAGACCGAAGCGATGAGGGGCATCTCGCTCTCGATCCGGGCTTCTGCCTGAATGATGGAGGCCAGCGTTACGACCTCACGCTCCGTCATTCCGAGGCTCTCCCTCTGGGCGACCCGTTCAGGGGTCCAGAAGGCATGGTACTGACCGACCATAGCCGCCAGGACGCTGTCCAGAGGGGACCCTTGAGCGATCCAATAGCTTTCCGGGAAGAGATACCCTTCCAAGCCTGGCCCCGGGACACTCCATCGAACCTCTGCGGAATCGGACCGGATGACGGAGAGCACCGAATCCCCATCCAAGCCCGTGATCTCGCCGATCCGAGGAGCGATTTGCGTAAGACGAAACCCCTCGGGGATGGTCATGGTCCGGGTCAGGACACGCCCCTCCGTGAGATCTCTGAGGATGACCGACCACGCGATGCCAGGAACCATGGAATAGGCCCCGGAGCGAATCTGTGTCTCAGCCCCTTTCAGCCGGGCGTAGATCCTGAAGAATAGGGGGTTGCCCACCAAACCCCGTGTCTCCAGCGTATCCACGACCTGACGGAAACTGGCCCCGGAGGGGACCGTGATCTGGACGGGCTCCACCCCGGGAGGCGGAGAGGAGGAACCGCACCCACCTAAGGTCCAGGCGACCACGGCAGCGGCGAATAGTCGGAAAAGCCGTCCGGTGGAGTGCCGGATCATACGGGGGATGCTCCCCTCGGTTTATCCTCGGCACCCCGACCCTGAGGCCCACTGTCGGAGTTGGTCCGGGAGGCCGAGGCCAAATCGTTCTTCTCCCTCCGGTTCAACCAGCTCTGGAGGATGAGCACTGCGGCGGCTGCGTCGATACGGCCCTTCTCCTCTCGTTTGGTTTTCGGCAATCCAATCCCGCGTACGGCCCGTTCGGCCTGGACCGAAGTGAATCGCTCGTCCACGTAGTGGATGGGCAACTCGGTCCGGCGGGCCAGGGGATTCAGGCCGGAGACATGGACGCGGCGCTGGGGGCAATCCGCAGCGGCATGGCGTTCGTGGTTGTCGGGGAGATAGGCGGCTACATTCGCCCCGGCGGCGGAGGAGCCGATGCAGGCGCTCATGGCGCCGAACTCGCCCTC
>CBDUAX010000736.1:0-2326 GCA_965365235.1 uncultured bacterium | reverse complement strand
GGCGAGACCAAGATGCAGGAGATGCTGGGGGATCTCCTGGAAGAAGAAGTCGAGATCCTCGAGGAGCAGGAAGAAGACGTCTCCGTCGCCGCGTTGGAAGCCGAGGTCGACAAAGCCCCCGTGGTCAAGTTCATCAACGGTCTCCTGACGGACGCCGTGATGAAAGGCGTCAGCGACATTCATATCGAGCCCTACGAAAAGGAAGTCCGGATTCGGTACCGGATCGACGGAGCGCTTCAGGAGGTCATGAAGCCGCCCATGAAGATGAAGGCGGCCCTGACCTCCCGTCTGAAGATCCTGGCCGACCTGAACATCGCCGAGCGCCGAGTGCCCCAGGACGGACGGATCAAGCTGAAGATGAAGAACAAGGTGGTGGACTTCCGGGTCTCCACCTTGCCGGTGATCTTCGGTGAGAAGATCGTGCTCCGGATCCTGGACAAAGGGAACCTGAGCTTCGACCTGTCTCTGTTCGGGTTTGAGCCCAAGGCCGAACGGGATTTCATGGAGGCCATCGCAAATCCCTACGGGATGGTGTTGGTTACTGGACCCACCGGCTCCGGGAAGACGACGACGCTCTACTCGGCCCTCTCAAAGGTCAACAACGAAGACGTCAACATCATGACGGCGGAAGATCCTGTGGAGTACAATCTTCATGGGATCAATCAGGTCCTGGTGCGAAATGAGATCGGGATGACCTTTGCTGCCGCCCTCAGAGCCTTCCTCCGTCAGGACCCCAACATCATCATGGTCGGTGAGATTCGGGATCTGGAGACCGGGAGTATCGCCATCAAGGCGGCTCTCACCGGGCATCTGGTCCTCTCTACCCTCCACACCAACGATGCGCCCTCCACCGTGACCCGGCTGATCGATATGGGACTGGAGCCCTTCAACGTGGCTGCCGCCCTCAACCTGGTAACGGCTCAGAGGCTCCTGCGCCGGATCTGTCCCGACTGTAAGGTGGAGGCCCAGTACGACGACGAGGTATTTCGGATGGCAAAACTCCCGGCGGGCTGGGTGGACGACCACAAGCTCTACAAGGGAGAGGGATGCGATAAATGTGGGGGCACGGGGTACAAGGGCCGACAGGGCCTCTATGAGGTCATGGCCATGACCTCCACCATCCGGAAGATGATCATGCAGGAGGCCAGCACTGACGACCTCCGTGCGGCGGCAATCGACGAGGGTATGCTGACGCTACGCATGGACGGGATCAAAAAGCTGGAACGCGGTGTCACGACCCTGGAAGAGGTCATGAAGGAGACCGCCGCAGGATCTTAACAACCCTAGCATTCGGCGGCCGCTCCTGGTCGCCCCAACCCTGGAACTGGGCACCTTATGGAAGCCAGCGCACCGCCTCAACAGACCCCGCAACCGAGTCAGGAACTCAGCCTTCGTGTACTCCTCCAGGAGATGATCCAGAAGGGTGCGTCCGACCTTCACGTCACCGTGGGGGAAAGGCCGAAGATCAGGATCGACGGGGATTTGGCCAACTCTCAGATCAACCACGTTCTGACGCCGAAAGACACGCTCCAACTCGCCTACTCCATCCTGACGGAGAACCAGAAGAAGCGTTTTGAGACGGAAGACGAGCTGGACTTCTCATTCGGTGTGCAAAACCTGTCTCGGTTCAGGGGGAACGTCTACAAGCAGCGGGGCTGCGTGGCCATGGCCATCCGGCAGATCCCCTATGAGATCGTATCCATCGAGAAGTTGGGGCTTCCGCCGGTTCTGAATAAGCTGTCGGAGCGGCCACGGGGGTTGGTCCTCGTCACGGGCCCCACAGGGTCGGGGAAATCGACTACGCTGGCGGCCATGGTTGATAAGATCAATCGTGAACGCAAAGGCCATATCATCACCATTGAGGATCCCATCGAGTTCATCCATAGGCACCAGAACTGCATGGTGAACCAGCGTGAGGTGGGGGCCGATACCACAGGCTTCGGTGCTGCCTTGAAGTATGCGCTCAGGCAGGATCCAGATGTGATCCTCATCGGGGAGATGCGGGATCTCGAGACAATCGGGGCGGCCCTGACCATCGCCGAGACCGGACACCTGGTCCTTGCCACCCTTCATACCAACTCCGCCGCCGAATCCATCAACCGGATGATCGACGCCTTCCCCTCCCATCAGCAGGGGCAGATCAGGGCCCAGCTTGCCTTCGTCCTGGAAGGGGTCATTACCCAGACTCTCCTGCCCAAGGCAAAGGGTCGGGGCCGAGTTGCCGCGGCAGAAATCATGATCTGCACCCCGGCCATCCGATCTGTTATCCGGGACGACAAGATCCACCAGATCTACTCTCTGATGCAGGCCGGTAAGAAGCATGGGA
>CBDUAX010000735.1:0-2327 GCA_965365235.1 uncultured bacterium | reverse complement strand
GTCGACAGCTGTCCCGAATGATGAGATCGACCTTCACCCCGGCCATGGACGCCACATAGAGGGCTCGAGCCACCCGAGGCTCTTCCAGTGCGTTCATCTTGAACTGAAGATGGCTGGGGGTCTCGGGAGAATGAGAGGAGACGGCAGACTCGATGCGTTCCAAAAGGTCCCGCTTCATCCCTTTCGGGGCCTTCAGGATCTTCTTGTAGCGTCGTTTGGGCTTCAACCCCGTGGTCAGGTAGTTGAAAAGCTCGGTGAGATCCGCTCCAATCTCCGGATTCGCCGTAAATAGGCCCAGATCGGAATAGATTCGGGCCGTGACGGCGTGATAATTCCCTGTGCCGATGTGGGCATACCGCCGAAGACCGTCATAATCCTGGCGAACCACCAGGATCACCTTGCAGTGCGTCTTGAACCCCACGACACCGTAGGTCACGTGTACGCCGGCCTGACTCAGGCGGTTGGCCCAGCGAATATTGGCCTCTTCATCGAACCGGGCTTTCAACTCCATGACGACGGCTACCTGCTTGCCGTTCTTCGCCGCTTCCACCAGGTAGTCCAGGGCTTTGGTGTCTTCCGAGGTCCGGTAGAAGGTCATCTTTATGGCCCGGACCTTCGGGTCACGGGCGGCTTCCATGAGGAAGCGTTCCACCGATGTCTTGAACGACTCGTAGGGGTGGTGGACCAGGATGGAACCGCGGTCTCTGATGACATGAAAAACCGAACGATCCAGGGCGACGGAAAACTCGGCATTGTCCACAGGGGAATGAGGTGGATCCCGAAGTTCCGGAATGTTCAGCTCCGCCACCTCCATTAGATCTCTGCACCCAAGGAGGCCCTTCTTTTCGAAGACGTCCGACTCTTGGTCCAACCCCAACTCCGCCGCCAGCATCCCCCGGTGCGACAGGCTCATCCCCTCCTCCACCTCTAACCGGACGATGGGAGCGAACCGCCTCTCCCTGAGCTCCGTCTCGATCATGGAGAGGAGGTCCTCCGCCGTCTCCTCTTCGATTTCAGTGTTCGCGTTCCGAGTCACCCGGAACAGTTCGCAGCTCTCCACCACCATGTCCGGGAAGAGTAGGTCCAGGTTTTCCTTCATCACCAACTCCAGCGGAACCGCCACCCGGTCTTCCCTGAGCCAGAGGAACCTCGGGATCCCTCGGCCCACGGGAACCTTGACCCTGGCCTGGAAGGGGGTGACGTCGGCCTCGTGCCGGATGCTCACGAGGAGGTTCAGCGAAAGATTGGAGATGAACGGGAAGGGATGTGCCGGGTCGGTGCCCTGCGGAGTGACAAGGGGGTAGATATTCTCGATGTAGAGCCGGCGAAGTTCGGCCCGCTCATCCTCGGAAAGATCCTCATAGGTGGCCAGCAGGATCCCTTCCGCTCTCAGGAGGTCCGACACCACCGTCGATGCCCGACGCTGGGTTTCTTCCAGATCCCGGATGATCTCGTAGCAGGCTTCGATCTGGTCCCTCGGGGTTCGGCCATCCACGGTCAGAAGTGCGTATCCAGCCCCGACCTGCTGCTTCAGGCCCCCGATCCGCTTCATGAAGAACTCGTCCAGGTTCGATCCGACGATGGCCAGAAACTTCACTCGTTCCAGGAGAGGAGTCCGGGGATCCCTGGCCTCGTTCAAAACCCGGTAGTTGAAATTCAGCCAGGTGATTTCGCGGTTCAGGTAACACTCTTGGGACAAAAGATCGAAGGCCCCCTCCGACCCGGGCTGAGGAAGGGGAGTCGGATCGGGTGGGGTTCTGGCCATAACCTCTTCCAGCCCCACCCTCTCGGGAGGTGGGGCGGAAGGGGGCGCCGGTTCTTCCCCCTTCTCAGTAGAAGGGGGCGCCGGCTTTTCCTCCCTCTCCAGGGAGGGGGGCGCCGGCTTTTCCTCCTCCACGGCCGGCGGGACCGATTCCACCAGACGGGGAAGGAGTTCGAGAATCTCGGCTCCGGTGTCGGATTGGGCCGCTCCCGGGCTATCGGGTGTGTCGGGGGTCCGGTCTCCCCCACCGACCGTGGACTTCCTTTCCGCCATCCTACGACCTCAACCCTCTCTTAAGGGAGTCGCACACTTCTTCCAGCACCCTGACCCGGGCGAACCTCTTGTCGTTCCCCTCGATGAGCGTCCACGGTGCCATCTGGGTGCTGGTCCGTTCCACCATGTCATTCACGGCCCGCTCATACGCGTCCCACCGATCACGATTCCGCCAGTCCTCCTCGGTGAGTTTCCAACTCTTCAGCGGGCTCTGGGCTCGGGCCAAAAACCGGGCCTCCTGCTCTTCCGGGGTTATGTGGATCCAGAACTTCTTCAGAACGATGCCGTGATC
>CBDUAX010000734.1:0-2338 GCA_965365235.1 uncultured bacterium | reverse complement strand
GAGAGCACACCGAGGTAGGCGGCTCCAACCTGCAAAAGCACACTCATATCCGTGGCGGCTCTACCCACCTGAGCGGCGCTTTCTCCGGCCTCGGCCTTTCGGATTCGGGCCCCCCGGGCCCCTCCATCGAAGACGGTGTAGCCAAGCGTCACAGCTCCCTGGACAAGATTCCGGTCGAAGGTGGGAGGGTTCATTGGATCGAAGGCGTGGAGGGGAGCCACGACCATGGGCTCCTGGTGCCGGGCCAAGGAGGCCTGACTGGCCAGCCAGGGGAACCGCGCCGACTCGGCCAGCTTCACCTGAGCCGCGGCCGCCTCCCGGGAGGCCCTGGCCTGCCCCACAGCGGGGTGGGATTCCAGAGCCAACGCCATGGCCTCTTCCAGGGTCAGGGTCTCTTGGCCCGAAAGGATCGCCGGCGCCACCAGTGCTCCTGCTCCGAAAGCCAGGGGCAACCACACCCTCAGGAATCCGGCCCCGGGCGTTGGGCCTCGGGGGCACCGATTCTCTCGAGAATCCGGAGTCTCGAGCCTCCCGATTCGGATCTTCATTCCTCTTCCTCCTCTCCTGCACGGAGAGCATTCATCACGAACTCCACGGCATGATCTTCCGGAGACATCCATGGCTGGGGTACCCCTCCCGCCTTGAGGTCCTCACGTCCCATTACCGGCGGCATGATGGAGAGGTAGATGGGTTGGGATAGGGTGCTCAACGCCATCAGGGCCGGGTCCCCTTTCCGGATGGCCCCAACGGCTTGGCCTTCTTGAATGATGCCAATGAGGACCGGGGCCACGGTCTTGATGGCCTCCAGGATCGGTTGGGCCGGCTCCCTCCCAAGAACGATTTCCTGAACCATGAAGCGCGGCATATCCGGGTTGTCCCTCAGGTGCTGGAACATCCCTCGGACGAAGTACTCGATGCGCTGGAGGGCCGAGAACGGCATGGAACGGAGGAGCTGGACCTGCTCCTTGAAGGGGCCGATGACGTGCTCCAGGACTCGCCTGTAGAGCTCGTCTTTCGATTCGAAGTGGTAGGTGATGGCACCCAGGTTCGTCCCAGCCTCCTTTGTGATGGCCCGGACCGAGGTGCCGTCGAACCCTTTGGCCGCAAAGAGCTTTCGGCCAGCTTTCAGGAGCCGTTCCGCCGTGTCTGCCCCTTCTTTGTCCAATGCGCTCACGTCCGCCAACTCCCTCTCTCTTGGTCCGAGACTAGTTCATACGTTTGTATGAATATCAATATTCTCCGTCTCCGTCAAGAGCCCCCATAACCGGAGGCCCACCAAGGCACACCCTGGCCGGGGGCCCGGCGGTCTCGGCGGCCCCAGACAACCCTTTGAACCCAATCACCCCTCTTTTAGGTTGAGTGGTGGTCCCGTCCTTGTACTCTCCTAGGAGGATTGATGAAGAAGCTCTGTACCGGCCTGTTCGCCCTAGCTCTACTCCTCGGCACCGCGGATCCTAGCGAGGCCCAGATCTCCCTGGGTCCTGAGATCTCCATCGCCGACGATGTGGATTTCGGAATCGGCGCCGTCCTGGAAGCAGCCCTGTCTTCCCTGGACCCGAACCTGGAGATGGCAGCCCGGTTTACGCTTTATTTCCCGGACAGGATCGACTACTGGGAACTGGACGGGGACCTCCGGTATCTTTTCCCCCTGGACGATCAGAACGAGATCATCCCCTTCGTCCTGGCTGGCATCGCTATCGGGCACGCGTCCTTCGACTATGACGGACCCGGTGCCGACATTGTGGACGACGGAAACACCGAGGTGGGGATCCGTCTGGGTGGAGGGTTGAAGATCCCCATGGACCGGATCACGCCCTTCGTGGAGCTGGGTCTCGGGGTGGGCGACATTCCCGACTTCACCCTTCGAGGTGGCCTGACCTTCCCGTTGGGATAGGACTCCCCTCCGTTTGACCTGCGGGCCCCGGGGGGAAAGCCCCCGGGGCCGAGGGTTGGCAGCACCGGACCGACCTACCCATACCCCGGTCCCATACAACCATTTCCGCGCCCGCGTCCGAGGGCTTCCAGGCTGCTCTCGGCCCGTCTCCCATCGCAGACAGCCAGGAAGTTCGAGACTGGTTGTTGCTTCTTCTGAAGACCGGCCGGTCCCACGCTTATTCCAACCAGGCCCTGAGCGCCATCCGGTTTCTCCATCGGCGGGTGCTCCTCGCTCCAGCGCCCGTAGCGAACATCCCCAGAGCGAAGAGGAAGAAGACCCTGCTAAAGGTCCTATCCCAAGATGAGATCCGAGACTTCTTGTCAGCTCTGGGGTCAGTCAAACACCGGGCCAGCGCTATGGTCCTCTACTCTGCAGAACTTCGGGTCAGCGAGGCCGCCAGGC
>CBDUAX010000733.1:0-2347 GCA_965365235.1 uncultured bacterium | reverse complement strand
CAGGCGACCGAGGAGTCCATCTCGCAGCTCAATGAGCGGGAGCGGAACATCCTGGAGCCAGGGGAGCGATTCGCCACCGGTCAACGCCTCTCCGAGAGCTGCGGGATCCGGCAAACCCTGGAGGCGGTCCGTGACGTTTACAAGGGCGCGCGGTTCGCCGGGATCGGGTGCGGGATCAAGAACACCGGCATCGGGAACGGAATGGACGACACCGGGCGCCTTCTGATCCGGGTCCTGGAGGGTGGCCGGCTGGAGCTCCTCACCGGCTTCACGGAGATGGGACAGGGGCTGTTCACCGTAATCCGTCAGGTGGTGGAGGAAGAGACCGGGTTACCCCTGGAAAAGATGGTGGTCCGAACGGTGAGCGATCCACGGGTCCTGTGCGGAATGACCACGGCGTCCAGAGCCACCGCGCTTATGACGGCCGCCGCTCAGATCGCCGCCAAGAGGCTGAAGGCGGAGTTGGAAAATGAGGGTCTGGAGGCGCTGGCCGGACGAGAGTACCACGGGGAGTACGTGTGTGACTTCACGGTGAAGCCCGGGACCCAGGTCGAGAACCCCGTGACCCACATGACCTTCAGCTATGCCACTCAGGTGGTGATCCTGGACGACGAAGGAAGGGTGGACCGGGTGGTGGCGGCCCACGACGTTGGGAGGGCCATCAATCCAATCCAGTGCGCCGGCCAGATCGAAGGCGGGGTGCACATGGGTCTGGGATATGCACTTTCCGAGGACTTCCCCTGTACCGATGGTTGGCCCGATTCTCTGCTCCTTCGCGACCTGGGGATTCTCAAAGCCAAGGATACTCCACCCGTCGAGGTGATCCTCATCGAGGTCCCTGATGAGGTCGGAGGGTACGGGTCCAAGGGGGTCGGCGAGATCGGCCTCGTGCCCACCGCTGGGGCAGTGGCCGGAGCCTTGTATGCCTTCGATGGGAAACGCCGCTTCCAGTTGCCCATGAGCGATTGCTCAGCGGCGGGTCCTTCGGTTCCCAAGTCCCGGCGGGGGTGAGGATCCCATGTCCGACTTGTTTCCCATCCCCTTCCCTACCCTGCTGCGCCGGATGCAGAAAGAAGTGGAGGTTTCAGATTCCATCTTCGACCTGCCGACCCGGAAATGGTATCGCCCGGACCCCACCCTGGACCTTTCTGCGGTACACTTCTCCAGGAAAGCCTCCACGCCCCTGGGCCCTGCCGCCGGCCCGCATACGCAATTGGCCCAGAACATTGTCCTGGCCTGGTTGGCGGGGGGGCGGATCCTCGAGCTCAAGACCGTCCAGGTCAACGACAACCTGAAGATCCCCCGGCCGTGCATCCACGCCCCCAATGTGGCCTTCAATGTGGAATGGTCGCAGGAGCTCAGGGTCCAGGAATCTCTGAAGGAGTATGCCAAAGCCGCATACCTCATCGAAGTCCTCAAGAGCACCCGTGGGTTTGGCGTTTTCGAATCGGAGGTCGGGTTCGACACCATCTTCGACATCAGTGTCGGCTACGATCTGGACGGCATCCGAAGCGAAAAGGTCCTGGGATTCATCCGAGGACTCCAGAATCCGGAACCCCTTTTTGAAGCCCTCCGGGGTGAGCTGCCGGGGGATTTGAAGGAGTTTCGAGAGCTGGAAATGCCGGCGGTGATCTCGGATTGCGTCACCCTCTCCACCTTCCATGGTTGCCCCGCGGATCAGATCGAGTCCATCGCACGGTTCCTGGCCGAGGAGTTGGGGCTTAGCGTCATCCTGAAGCTCAATCCCACACTCCTGGGGTTCGAGGAAGTCGAACACCTCCTCTACGAGCGCCTGGGATTCACCCACCTACGTCTGGTCCCAGAGGCATTTGAGGAAGATCTCCGGTATGATGATGCCCTGGCCATTCTGGGGAGCCTGCGGGAGGTGGGCGGGAGCGTCCAACGCACGATAGGAGCGAAGTTCACCAACACCCTGGTGGTGGCCAACGATCCCGGCTTCTTCCCCACCCAACCCGATCCCTATATGTACCTTTCCGGGGCACCGCTGCACCTGATCTCCATGACACTCATGCAGCGATTCCGGGAAGACCTGGGGTTCGAATTCCCCGTTTCATTCTCCGCCGGAATCGATTCCAAGAACTTCCCAGCAGCCGTAGCGTGTGGAATGGTTCCGGTCACGACCTGCACGGACCTTCTAAGGCCGGGAGGATTCGGCCGCCTGCCGGCCTATCTCCGGGCTCTGGGCCGAGAGATGGCTTCCCGTGGCGTGACGTCCCGGGAAGCGTACGTCCTCTCCGCCAGGGGGAACGGCGCTACGGCGGTGGAAGAGGCACTTCCCTCCCTCCCGGGGGGAGCAGAGATCTGGGCCGAGGAGGGCTACCGCCTC
>CBDUAX010000732.1:0-2348 GCA_965365235.1 uncultured bacterium | reverse complement strand
GGCCACTCCTCCAGCACATGGACCAGGAGTGAAAGGAAGACCAGCCAGGGACCTCTGCCCAGTGGGCCCCGGGGGGCGGAGGGGGAGCTCACCAGGAGAGCCGAAGTGGGATCTCGGGACGGAGGTCCAGGGTCCTCCCCAACCGCCCTTCGTCGAGTTCCACATCCAGGAAGTAGGGCGAGCCCCAGGAAAAGGATGCAATTCCAGCGTCTGCCAGGGAAGCCAAGGTTGGCGAGGCCTGATCTTTCCCCTCCAGAGCCATGGCCAGAGCGGTCACGCGTTTTGTCCCATTGGGATGCTCCGGCGTTGGCCAGGCCGGTTCGGAAAGCCAGGGCAGGAAGAAGAGGAGGGGCTCCCCCAGATTCTCGGAATTCACGCCCATTCGGAAATACAGACCCTCCGGGAGGTAGGGAGGCCGGTATTCCCAGGATTCGAACGGAAGCCGAACCTCGATTTCCGCCTGGCGCCTCAGGCCCAGTCCGAACGGGCAAGCCTCCGATCCAGGGGCCAGCCGTTCCCCCAGCCGAGTCCGTTGGATTGGAGGAGACGCGGCCTCCTGAGGGTCCGAAAGCCAGATGAGTTCGAGATAGACGTTCTCAAATAAAATCCCACGACTCTCCGTCCCCTGGCCGGGGTGCCGGTTGGATGGGCCAGCCAGAAAGCCCGCCCCTTCCAGGGCCGACGCACCGACATCTGGGCCAGGTACCGCAACGAAGAGATGGTCCAACTCGAATCCGCCGCTCTGGTACTCCATGGTGGGATCATCCGATCGCAGGAGAGGGGCAAGAACCAGGAACAGGGTTGGGATGTGGAGCATGGCGATTCTTTCAGATGAGCCAGGATCGCTGGGCGCCAGTTTCGTGCCGTCTACGCAGCACCGAAGCACCTTCTCACGGTGTCGCCTTACCTCCGCCGGGGCTACATGGACCTGATCTCGTATACCCTGATGCTTGCGATAAATGGATTGCTTTTCGCGATCTCCTCAGCCTCGTCCAGGGACTCGGCTTCGATGATGTTGTAGCCGGTAATGGACTCCATACTCATGGGCAGATCTTCGGTCCCAGCCTTCGATATCTCCCTAGCGCCACTGAAACCGCCCTGGTCGAGGACCCGATCGCCGATGGACTCGAACCAGGCGCCCCACGCACTCATGATCTCAGGGGTTGGCTTCTCGAAGCCAAAATGAAGCAACATGAATTTCTTCACTTCCTTCTCCTGTCGGTGGATGGTTTTGTTTGTGGATCGACCTTGAATACTCTCGACCAGCTTTTCCGGTCCCGTCGGCCGACTCACAACGCTGCAGGTACGGGGAAAGAGGCTCAGGGTTGGGAGCCAACTGAAACCTCAATGAGTTGGAGTCCGTATCTGACATAGACAGTCTATATAGACCTCCTATGTCGGGGACAAGAAGATGAGCGGCATTCGCGCTGGAAGCCTCTACGGGACACTGGAAATGCTGATTCTGAGAGGGCTGGAGATCTGTGGGCCACTCCACGGGGTAGGGATCGCCGACCACATCGGCGCCCAGTCGGAGGGCCTGTTCAGGGTGGAAGAGGGTTCTCTCTACCCGGCGCTCCATCGTCTCCAGGCCAAGGGGTTGGTGGACTGGGAGTGGAAAAAGACGGAGGACGGGAAACGGGCCAAATTCTACGAAATCAACCGGAAGGGCAGGCGGGCCCTGTCCAGTGAGTTGGCGGCCTGGGTCGCAAGCACTCGTGCAATGCTCTCTCTCCTCCAGGTCCCCGCGGAGGAAGTGACGTGAAGCGACCACGGCTGACCCGGCTCTTCCATATGGACCGGTTCGGGAGGAAGCTGGAGGGGAGCCTCGAAGAGGAGGTCAAGTTCCACCTGGAGACCAGGATCGACGAGCTGGTGGCTGAGGGGAGGACGGTAGAATCGGCCCGGGAGGAGGTGCTCAGGCATTTCGGCGACCCGGAGCGGGTGGTCGAAAGCTGCCGCACGATAGACCGGGTCGGTTCACGGCGTCGGATTCTCCGGGAGCTGTTCAGCGACATCCTCCAGGACGTCCGCCATACGACAAAGGGTCTCCGAAGGGCCTGGGGGTTTGCCGTCGTTGCGATCCTCTCCCTGGCCGTCGGGATTGGAGTGAATACCGCTCTTTTCACGACGATCCATGCCCTTTGGCTTGCTCCCGTCCCTGGAGTGACGGATCCGGATCGGATCGTGGATATGGTTCCCGTGGTCCATGGCCACGATTCCTGGGCGTGGGCCTATCCTGACTTCGAAAGCCTCCGGGATACCGACACTCCATTCCAGTCCGTCACAGCGTGGGCGGAAAGGGACGCGACCCTCGGCACGGCGGATGGAGGAAGGCGAACCCGTGTGGC
>CBDUAX010000731.1:0-2351 GCA_965365235.1 uncultured bacterium | reverse complement strand
CATCCCTCGGCACGCCGGCCTACTTGAGTCCTGAGCAGGCTTCGGGGGAGCGGGTTCTGGATGGCCGGAGCGACCAGTACGCCCGGGGCTGTGTGTTGTATGAGATGCTGACTGGGCAGCCGCCATTCACGGGGGCTCAGGCCGAAGCCGTGGTCCGGCAGCACTTGACGGCTGATCCGCCGGATGTGACCCACTTCAGACCTACAGTTCCCACGGGAGTCACAGAAGCCCTGGCAAGAGTCCTTGCCAAGGCTCCAGCCGATCGGTTTTCGACCTCGGCGGAGTTCAGGACGGCACTGGGGGCGGAGTTCCAAACACCTCCAGGTGGGATACCGGCAACTCCCCTGAAAGGGGGAAGGCCCGGATGGGTAGTCAGCGGACTGGGCGTGGTGGCCGTGGCCTTCGTCCTGCTCCGGGTCTGGCAGCCATGGGATGGGGAGTCACCTCCAGCAGTTCTGTCCGGCCCACCACCTTGGACCATCCTGGCCGCGGTTGAGGGCTCCGCGCCCGCTGAGGATAGGATCGCCGTACGGGAGCTTCTGGCAGGGGACATCGACGCCTCCGGCGTTGCCGAAGTGGTATCCGACGACGCGATCCTCCGGGGTCTGGCCAGCGCAATGATGCCGGACACAACCCGGGTGACACTCCAGGTGGCTCGGGAATTGGCTGAAAGAGTTCTGATTGGGACGGTCTTTGCCCCACAGTTGGATCTGATGGGGGACACCTACGTTCTGACCGTACAGGTCCTCTACGGGGAAAGGGATGGAATCCTCGACACCAAACGTGTCACGGCGTTGGATCAGGACGGCCTCATCGGTGCCTGCCGGGCAGTGATTGATAGTCTGAGGCCAGCCGTTGCTGAATGGATCGGCAGAGGAGTCAGACCTCCTCGAGAAAACCCGCCAATCACAGCATCTCTGGCGGCGTTCCGAAAACTGAGTGAAGCGAGTGGCCAAACCGGGGCTTTTGACGTGAGAATCGCGCGGTACCGGGAAGCCCTGGCCCTCGATCCCGAGTTTGCAGAGGCGTGGACGCGGTTGGCGTCCGAATTCACCAACGCGGGCTTTTACGACTCTGCTCTAGTTGCGAGGCGGGAGGCCCTGAAGTATCCCGAGCGCCTTTCAGAACACCGACGCATGGTGCTGGAAACCCTGGTTTCGGGTGACGCCATTGGACGTTTCAGGCTTTATGAAAGCCAGTACCGGAGGACGGGCCGAGTCACGCTATCCTACGCCACGGCTTTGGCAGACGTCATGGGTCGGTACGAGGAAGCTGTGGACCGTTTCTTGGCCATGGCTGAGCAGTCGCCATTCGGGATATCACCCAATTCTCATTGGAACTGGGCGCATTACCTCCTGGCCCTCGGGCGAGTGGATGAGGCCAAACCCATTGCGGAAGGGCTGAACGGAACCGCACGAGAACTCCCGTTGAGGGCAACGATTGCGGTAAGGGAAGGAACCTGGGATGAAGCGGAGCGGTTGGCGATGGAGGTGGTGAGGGACCCAGCGCGGGAACCCCGATGGAAGTCGGATGCCTCTCGAGTCATCGCTTCCTGTCGGGCCGCCCGCGGGCGTATCAGCGAAAGCGAGGCAGCCCTACGACAGTTGATCGAAACAAACGAGGTGCCTGGCCGATCCAGGAATCTCCGCGCCTCTCATCTGGACCTTCTCCTCCTGAGAATGGCAGTCGGCCTGGATCTCGACGCATGGCACCTCGAACGCCTGAGGAGCAATCAGAGGAACCCCGCAAGGGCGACGCTGGGGCTGTGGAGTGCTGAGTTGGGAGATACCGCCGCCGCGGATTCTTTCACGGCGGGCCTTCCGGCTCTCGATCTAGGCGAGTTCGATTCTCCCAGTGTTGAAGCTTCTCTGATTGCGGCCCTTCATGCACGCCTCGCTGGCTTGCGCGGGGATTGGGAGGGAGCGGTCCGAGTTCTGGAGCCTGTCACAGGGGATCGTTCGCCAAGGGGCATGAGGAGCACGAGGCTCCCCAACTGGGTCCGGGCCGAGGCAGAGGAGGAACTGGGACACCTGGAGGAAGCGGCCGAGCTCTATGCCCAGATCGCAGAAGGATATCGGTTTGGTGACTACGAGGTCCCCGCCTTCGGCCTCACCTACTCCTTCGCCCCCCGCCGAGCAGCCCTCCTGTACGGCCAGCTTGGCCGGAGCGAGGAGACCATTCACCACTGGCAGGCGTTCCTGGACGCGTTCACCCAGCCAGACCCGGATTTCGAGTGGATGGTGGAGGAAGCTCGGGCTGAACTCGCACGACTGGGAGGCTAACCCATGCCCTCTCCCTCCCTCCTCCAACGCCTGAAAGAGCGGGGAGCAAGGAGTTGACCCCTTCCACCC
>CBDUAX010000730.1:0-2352 GCA_965365235.1 uncultured bacterium | reverse complement strand
TCAATACTGAACTGGAACGAAGCAACCCAGCTCTTCTCCTTCTTCGCGCCGCCGATCAGCTCGTTTAGCTCCCCCGAGCGGAAGCCGCCCACGGTGACGGATCTGACGGCCGGGTTTGCCGGTTTCGCCGTCACGCTGAAGTGGAGCCTGACGGGCGACCTTCCGGAAGGAGGGATCCTGGTGGACCGGGTGGGAGAAGACCAGCGACAGGTCCCCCCCGCCCCGGGGTGGGTTTCCATGCTGAAGCCTGTGGCGGACGGAGCGATGCGGGGGGCCCGAACGGCTTCGGGAAAGGGGAGCCCTCCATCGACGAAGTGTACCACCGCATTCACCACCGCCACCGGGATCATGGCCCCGCCGGCGGCCCCCAAGACCATGACGGGCTCTCCATCCTTCATAAGCATGAACGGACAGATGAACGACCGGGCACGCTCCCCGGGCTGCATATCTCCCAGGTACCCGCCGAGAGTGGAGGCATACAAGAAGCCGAGGCCGGGGGTGACCACCTTGGAACCCATATTCGGCCCCAGCGTCTGGGTCAGTGCCACCATCATCCCATCCCCATCCGCCGCAGAGAGATGGGTGGTGTGGCTCCCCTCCAACAGGGCCAGGGTTTCGTCGGCGAGGTCGGCGGGCTGGGTCAATTGGATCTGGGAGGCACGTTCCGTGGCAAAGGCTTTGGAGGTGACTCGAGCGGCCGCTTCCGGCTCGCCCTGTAGCTGCCAGTCCTGGAACGCAAGACCCAGGGCCTGTCCTACATGAGCGATCCGCTCGGCCGGGGCCATTCCAGCCAGATTGAAATTCTCAAGGATCTGGAGGGCCTCGATGGCGACGGCCCCGGCCGTGGGGACATACATCCCGGCGAGCTCATACCCCCGATAACTCCCTCTGACAATGTGGGCATCCTCAGCTTCATAGTCGTTCAGCGACTGAAGCGTCACTGCCGAGCCATTCGCCTGCAGGTCGGCGGCCATGGCTTCCGCAATCGATCCACGGTAGAAGGCCTCGCCATCGGTCTTCGCGATGAGCTCCAGGGTTCTGGCAAGATCCTCCTGAATCAGGGTTTCCCCAGCCTGATAAGGGCTCCCGTCAGCCTTCAGGTAGTACCGTCTGGTTCCTTCGAACTCCGAGGCCTGGGCCGCCCCGGCGGCCTGCCGGGCCGCATCCCCGGGTAGGATGGCAAAACCTTCCCGGGCATATTCGATGGCAGGCAACATGACGGTTTCCAGAGGAAGTGTGCCGTATTCGGACTGAAGCTTGACGAGGCCGGCTACCGCACCCGGTACCCCCACGACTTCGTAGCCGTAGCCCGCCTGGGGCGCCGTTTCCGGGTCATACGTCATGGGGGCCTGAGTGGTGGCGTCGATCCCTCGCACCTCCCCGTTCGGGAGCCGGATCAGAATTTGAGTACGACCTCCGATGCTGTTCATGGTCGGCTCCACAACCGCAATGGCAAAGGCGGCGGCCACAGCTGCATCGGCGGCGTTTCCACCCCCCTCGAGGATTTTGACTCCGGCCCAGGTCGCCAGCGGTTGGGCGGCGGAGACCATCCCATGCGGAGAGTAGTCCACCGGTAGCTGAAAGGGGGGCGGATCCTGACCGTAGGCCGACGAGAAACCAGAGAGGAAGATTGCCGTAAGAAGGGCGAAAGGCCCGAGGGACCGGTTCAGGGGCGTATTCATTCTCGGCTCCTAGATTCGCAAGAAAGGCCTCAAGCCCCCAACTTGGGCCCCTAGACCCCCAAACGGCTAGACCGGGGGGATGGTCCGAACAACTCCCAGGGCTACCCTCCAGATCAAGGAAGAACTCCCGTGAAGGGACGCTCACCTGAAGAGCTCAGCTCCCTCCTTCGAGGAATGGAGGGAAAGGGATACAAGGCCTACAAAGGGATCCAGGGTGCTTGGAACCTGCCTGATTTCGAGCTGAGGATCGACCATGTCCAGGGGGATCCTTTTGCGGACCCCAGCCGAATCAGAGCTTTCCTGGGCCCGGAGTTCACACAGCTTCCACCCGAGGCCTGCACACCAGGGAGTCGTTCCACTGGAACGGCCTGCCTCCTGGCCCGCAGCTTTTCCCGAGAAGCTCGCTCGGTTCCCAGGGGAAAAGGAACGGGGAAGAGCGGTGAGATCCGAATGGAATCACCGGAACAGGAGGTCCTGGCCCAAACCGCCATCCTTGTCGATCCCGATGGCTCGGTGGAGGCACGGTTCACTGTGGGTCTTCCGGCTTCGGGGCGGAAGATCCTCGGGAGAGAGGCGGAGAAGCTTCTTCTGAGGTCGGTGCCAGCCGTGATTCATCGGGCTCTCCGAGCCGCCTCCTTCCAACCGGAAGAGATCCTTCAACATGCAAAAA
>CBDUAX010000729.1:0-2366 GCA_965365235.1 uncultured bacterium | reverse complement strand
CCACCGTGCTCCCGCCGACACAGGTGTCGGCGAATACGACGTCGAACGGGAGGGCGCCCTTATCCAAGCGCCTTCCGCCAGTCCATACCCATGCGATTCCGGACCTCGTCCATGGTGTCCCGGGCAATCGAGGAAGCCCTCACTGCGCCTTGTGCCAGAATCTCCAGCACCTCCTCGGGGTGGTCCCGAAAGTGGGCGGCCCGTTCTCGGAAGGGTCCGAACTCACTGGCGATGTTTTCCGAGAGGATCTTCTTGCAATCGACGCAGCCTCGGGTCCCGCCTCGGCACTGTTCCGCGATGTCGGGGAGCGCTTCCGGCGGAGTGAAAAACTCGTGCAGAGAGTAGACGTTACAGACCTCGGGCCGCCCCGGGTCATCCTTTCTGACCCGCTGGGGATCGGTGACGGCGGTTCGGACCTGCCCCCAGACCTGATCCGGCTCAGCAAGGATCCCCACGGTATTCCCAAGGGATTTGCTCATCTTGGCATCCCCGTCCAGACCCATGATCCTCCCGGTGCCCCCTACGATGGCCTGGGGCTCAGGGAAAAACTCTCCGTACTTCCCGTTCCACTTCCTGGCGATCTCTCGAGTAAGCTCCAGGTGCTGGAGCTGGTCCTCCCCAACCGGCACCGCCTCGGCCCGGTAGATGAGGATGTCGGCTGCCTGGAGGATGGGGTAGTTCAACAGCCCGGCCGGGATGGAGGAGAGCCGTGAGGACTTGTCTTTGTACTGGGTCATGCGCTCCAGATCACCCACCGGGGTCACGGCGTTGAAGAGCCAGGCTAACTCGGTGTGCTCAGGTACCTCGGACTGGACGAAGATCGAGCAGCGGGCCGGATCCAATCCTACCGCCAGAAGGCTCACGGCCATATCGAAAATCCGCTGAGGGAGCATGGCCGGCTCATACTCACCGGTGATGGCGTGCTGGTCGACGATACAGAAGAAGCACTCATAGTTGTCCTGGAGCTCTACCCACTGACGGAACGCTCCCAGGTAATTGCCGAGATGAGCTTCTCCGCTCGGTTGAACACCACTGAGAACCCTCCGCTTCCCCGTTGCCGACTTCTGACTGCTCATAGGTAGGATCGATCCGCTCACGTTCCGAAAGAAACCCCAGGCACCGTTTTCCCGGCGCCCGGGCAAAGAGGGCGTTAAGTTACCGCCCTTTCAGGGGTCCTGGAAGGATGCGGCCATCCCCTTCCGTCCAAGAAAGGGAACCATCTGTAATGGAAAAACTTCTGGTCACGGCCCTGGAGGCCGCCGAGGCCGCCGCCGGAATTCACCTTCGACATTTTCGGCGTTTTGGTGTGGACTCGGCCCGGGAGAAAGCTCAGAGCGACTTCGTGACCCAGGTCGACCTGGAGGCCCAGGCGGCCGCCATCACCACCGTGCGCCGAGCGTTCCCGAACCACTGGATCCTGGCCGAAGAGGAGTCGGGGGGCACCCCGGACCCGCACATGCTATCGGACCGGAAATGGCCGGAGGGTGGCGAGCACCTCTGGATCATCGATCCGTTGGATGGGACGACGAACTTCCTCCACGGTCATCCCATGTTCTGCGCCTCGGTTGCCGTGGGACGGCTCCCCGCGGCCGGCGGTTCGAACGGCCGAAATCCTGGACTGTCCTTCCATGGATGCCTGGAAGCCGGTGCGGTGGTTGCGCCCCGGACCGGAGAACGTTGGTGGGCCCAGCGGGGTGGGGGAGCTTGGAAGAACGGCCAACGCCTCTCTGTTTCGGAGATCGGCTCCCCGGCCAAAGCCCTTATCGGGACAGGGTTTCCCTTCAAAGAACCGGAGATCGTTCCTCGGTATGCCGATCAACTCAAACGGGTCCTTCCCAACACCGGCGGGGGTCTGCCGCTCTGGACCTCTGCTATCTGGCCGAGGGACTTCTCGATGGGTTCTGGGAGGAGGACTACCTCAGCCCGTGGGACTCGGCTGCGGGGCTGGTCCTGCTGTCCGAGGCCGGGGGCGTTGCATCCAGAATGGACGGGTCGGCCATCGACCTGGAGAACGGATCGATCCTGGGCGGAAACTCCGCGGCCATGGCGGCGGCCCTCAAGGAACTCCTCGAGGGCCGGCAATAAGGAAGGCGGGCCCGGAGACTGCTCCGAGCCCGCCCTGCAGAAGACAACCGGTGAGGGACGATCCGCCCCGTGAGGCCAAGAGAGGCCCAGGGGACGGGCCGACTCACCCCTCAGCCTTGATGGCAATTTTTTTGGCCTTTGCCTCCGGAGCCTTCGGCATCTGGACATGGAGGATTCCGTCCTTGAACTGGGCGGAGATCTCGTCGGTCCTGACCGTACGGGGAAGCGTGAACTGACGCTCGAAGGAGCCGTAGCACCGCTCCCACACGTGGTATCGGCGG
>CBDUAX010000728.1:0-2373 GCA_965365235.1 uncultured bacterium | reverse complement strand
CTCTCCGGCATGCCCACCTGGGTGGAGCGCAAGAACTCCTGGTGGGCCCGAACGCCGATGCGGGCCGCCTCCCGGACCAGAGCCACCTCGGCCGGTGACTTGATCTTTCGCAGCACCTGGATGGTGCGGTATGCGTCTCTGATCTCCACCCCGGGGTACAGCTCCTCGAGCCGGGCCACCAACTGGAGCTCTCGGGTCAGCCGACCATCCAGGGGATTCTCTGTCATCACTCGCTGGAGGGCCCGGAACACCTCGTTGGTGTTCATCTCCGGCAGCTCCTCCGATCGGTGGGAGAGGTAGAAAACCCCTACGTCCCGGGCGAACTCCGAAAGGACCGAGAGCAGTTCCTCCGCCGGCCGGGTCTCCTCGATTCCCGTGTATTCCCGAGGCCGCAGCGCCAGCTCGGTAGGAATGCCCTCTCCCCGGGCATCGTGCTCATCCAGACTCAGAAAGAGAGTACTTCGGCGGTTGACTCCATCCACCAGGAGCCAGGCGTCTGGGGCCTCCACCCCGGTGAAATAGAGGAAATCGTTGTTCTGGAAGAACTGGTCCCCGGCGATGGGCGAGGTGGCCCCGGGGATGATGGTCACCCCGTCGGGCATTTCGTCCATCAAACGCTGCCTCCGGGCGGCATACTCGGCGTTCTCCACCAATTCACCGGGAAGGACGAAGGGGACTTCCGTCTGGTGAGGTTCAGCCGGCGAACATCCGCCAAGGGAGAGAAGGAGAGAAGGAAGAAGAACGCCGGGCCGGAGGTTCAGCGCGGAGCCGGTGTTGGATCGGTTGTTCATGGCACACCTCTCTTCAGGTCGGTGCGGGGAAGAGAAAGTCGGCAGTCGGTGGCCTGGCCTCCACCAACTCACTGGGCGATGACCATCCGAAACTTCAGGTCCCGGACCAGGTCCGATGCTTTCCGGTTCACCCGACGTTTCACCGCCGCCATTCCAGCCCGGGTCAGGGCGTTGAACTGGAATTGATAGAGGAGAATCAACTCGAAGGCCGCAGAGAGCATCCAGTCCACGTCTTCCTGATAGCCGCAGACAGCTAAAGCTTTGGTCCGCCGCAGGAACTGCTGCAACCGGTTGCCCTGGGTGCCCAGCGTGCCGCAGGCCCCAAAATGGATGAGGCGTCCCTTGCAGGCACCTGCCAGCCGATCCTCCAACCACTCCAGGGTGACGGGTCCCTTCCGCCGGTCCCCTACGTGGAGGATCCCCGGCCCACCGTGGAATCCGAGATAGAGGATCGGATACTTGGCGTACCGGCGCTGCGTCCACTTCCCCAGGTAATACTGGAATTCCTCGAAGGTCCCTACGTCTCGTCGAATGAATGGGACCGCTGGGGCGCCGGACCGGTCCAGCAGCTCGAGGACCGGCCCTACGGTGGCCCGCCACCTCAGGTCCGAATCCCAATCGCCCTCCAGGCAGAAGACACCCTTCGCTTTGCTGCTCGACATAAGGCGGTCCTATCTACTCAGGCACATGCCACGGGCGGACCCCCACCTTACGGGGCTCGACGCTCGCTTCGCCAGCCCCATATGCATCTCCGTCCCGGTATGGGCAAGGACGTGGGTCCTGTGTAGGATATTTCCATGCCCGCAGAACTCTCAACCAGCCCGGCTCTGGTCCTCTCCCTGGCCCTGGCAGCCGGTATCGTCTCCCAGATCCTGGCCCGTCACCTCAGAGTGCCGGGCATCGTGGTCCTCCTGGCCGTTGGTGTCGGGTTGGGGCCGGAGGTCCTGGGCATCATCGATCCCGGGGCCCTGGGTCACGGCATGCACGACGTGGTGGGATTCGCGGTGGCAGTCATCCTCTTCGAGGGAGGCCTCAATCTGAATGTGAGCCGTCTCCGTCGGGAGGCCCTCCCCATCCGCAGGCTCCTGACCCTGGGGGCCGGGATCACCCTGGCCGGAGCCACCCTGACCTCCCACTGGCTCCTGGGGTGGAGTTGGAGCCTGGCCATCCTCTTCGGGTCCCTGGTCATCGTCACCGGCCCCACCGTCATCACTCCCCTCCTCCGCCGGATTCGGGTGAACCGCACGCTGGAGACCATCCTGGAGGCGGAGGGGGTGTTCATCGATGCCATCGGGGCAATCCTGGCGATCGTGGTGCTGGAGGTGGTGGTTCAGGGGCCCACCCGTGAGAGCCTGGCTCAAGGGATCCTCTCCCCACCCATGCGCCTTGGGGCCGGGGCCCTTCTGGGTCTGGTGGGTGGCGGGATCCTCACACTCCTTCTTCGCGTGAAGCATCTGGTGCCGGAGGGCTTTCAGAACACCTTCAGCCTGGCCTTGGCCATCGTCCTTTTCCACCTGAGCAACCTGTGGGTGCCTGAAACTGGCATCGCGGCGGTCATCGTGGCCGGGCTGCTGGTGGGGAA
>CBDUAX010000727.1:0-2377 GCA_965365235.1 uncultured bacterium | reverse complement strand
GCGGACGGTGGTGAATCCCACTTTTTCGGTCTTCACGTCGTTTACCAGAAACCCAATGTTCATGCCCTCTTCCTTTCAAGGAGATCCAGGACGCCGAGGCCCTTCCGCAGCTCTTTCAAGCGTGCCGCCGACTCGGGTCGATGTAGGTATCGTGGGATCATGAGCGGAGGTGTGATTACCCCCCGCCAGGTCAGCTCGCGTATGGTGGGGATATGCTCGGTCGCCATCTTTCCGACGAACAGCGGCTCGAGTTCGCCTCCGCCCTTAATGTACTTGAGAATTTGAATTAGGCCCAACAAATATACTGCATCTTTGGTGAGCCCCCCACTTCGGTAGGTCCGAACGGTGACGGTGAAGGCCGTCCGGCTCGCGAATCCGTGGGTCTTCTGGAGTTCCCGAAAAGTGTCGATGAAGGAGGCTCCGTCGATGAGCAATCTCACCGCTACCACTCGGCCAGCCAGGAGTCGAAGCCTGGGTCGGCTCAACCCCCCCACCAGGTACTCGGCCAACACCGCAAGGCCCTCTTGAAGCGTATCGTATCCCGTGAGGCCGGTGGAGAGGATTCGTAGCTTCTGGGCCCGGCCGTTGTGGTAGGTAACCGAATGTGTCCCGATCTCGTGCTGGACCAGGGCTTCGACTCGGGACCCCGGGATCTTGGAGTCGGAGCTCACCAGGAGGTTCCCTTTGGAAACAAGGAGACCCGTGACGTCGGGCCGGATCTCCACCCGGGCCGTCAAGCCCGGATGTTGGAGTCGAAGGTGATCGATCTCCTCCCGGGCGACCCGTGCGAAGGCTTCGGCGTTCAACGTTCCCCCTGATGACGCCTCCCGGCTCCGGGGGGGGATCGTTTCAAGAAGACTCACCGCCGTACCGAAGAGTTCCCCGTCGACCCCGCCGAATAATTGAATGCTCTCATGAAGGAAACGGGGAGTGTTCCGGTCCTGGAACATGGTGATCTGCCGATCGAGCTCGTATAACTTCTCCCGGAAGATCATGGCCAGAGCCGGGTCCTCGATCCGTTCCACCGGGACCTTGAACATACCACGTTTCAGGACCACCGGGTCAACAGGAAGCGGTCGATAGTGGAGGGTCGGGATTCGTTCAAAACGATTCCGCTCGAACTGCTTCCAAGCCTGTTGGGTGTTGACGGGTGTGAGCTGGAGGAGGAATTCGTAGGCGTCCGAAACCTCCGCAAGCTTCGTGTCCACCTCCCAGACCGCTTTCACCACAGCCTGTCGGCCGAGGGCGTGAAAGTGCAGTGGGTGTGCTGTCGTGGAGGTTCGGGTGAACTGGTAGAAGAACCTCCGCAGGGCAACCGACAGAGACCTTCGCAGCTCGCCCGCTACCCGTGGAAAGGGTTCTCCGGTTTCAGGATGACGGAAGACGGGGGAGACCTCCAGGCCGTACATCAGGGCTCTGGGGCCCGATGTCTCGTCGGCCGGCAGGAGGGGCGGAAGTTTCCGTGGCCAGCTTCGGAATCGGTGGACCGTTTCCACCGTGGCCCGCCTTCCATCCAGCTTGATACGCCGCAGGGCTTCCTCGAAGCTGGTCGTCAGAGCCTCATGCCCGCTTTCCCTCGGTGGGTAGATCCGAAACCCGGGCCGAAGGGGTGCCACCGAGTCAGGATCGGGGCCCTCGGGGGGGGCTGCCCAGATCTCCAGGATCAGGAACTCTCCGTATTTTCCGCCCAGAGTCTCCGCCACGGACCCCACCAGGCGTCCGATGCCTTCTCGCTGTCGAGGCAAGGCTGAACAGGTCAGATAGGACGCCTCGCTCGTGACCAGGCGAAAGGTCCCGGGATCTGCTCTCCTTCCGGGGCGCCGGTAGACGCAAAGGAAGGGGAGTGGGCGATCAATGGCCAACCTACCCCAAAAGGGGAGGTTGCGGCGAACCCGTTTCCCCTCGGCGAGGCGTTTGCACACGGTCCGAATGAAGCGCTCCGAGATCAGGTCGGCTGCTGGAGGGTTCACAATGCGGCAAGCTCATCCAGCGCCCCCGGTACGGTGCTCCTCAAAGCACTGGTGATCGCACCCACCAGGGCCTCATCCGGTTCACCCGTCCACTCGTCCATGAAGAATTTCTTGAACTCGATGGAGAGGACGCACGCGGACTCGGGGAAGGTCCGGTGGGCCCAGGCCGGGAACGCTCCACCCCGAAACTTCACGTTCTCCCTTACATCGAGCTTCCCCTCGGGGAAGTCGAAGCTTCGGAGCTCGTGGATGAAGCGATCAATGAGGGGAGCCCACCGGTTTCGATCGGGCATGGTTCCTGTGCCGAGGTTCACCTGCGGGTTTTCGGCCGTGCCGGCGGCGTCACTGCTGACGAGCGCGTCGAGCAGGACGACTCCCTGCGCGTCCTCGGGTAGCTCGGCGTGCCA
>CBDUAX010000726.1:0-2387 GCA_965365235.1 uncultured bacterium | reverse complement strand
CCATGTTTCTTTTTGTTGGCCTTGTCTTTACGTTCATCCCAAGTAAATGTAATCTTATCCATAATGATAATATAATGATAATGTCAGTTTTGTCAACGACTCATTCGCACAACGTCTAAGGCCTATTCCTGCTTGTGCTTTTCTTCACCGTCCTCTACCGGAGAACGATCAGAATCGAGGAGGACGAGTTGGTGGATCGGTTCGGTGAGGAGTATACGGCGTATATGGAGCGGGTCCCGGCTGTTCTTCCTCGCTTGGGTGAGGTCAAAACGGGAGGGACCGAAGACCGGGTCCGAGGGGGGGAGGCAGGATTTCGACTCGGCCTTTTTACTCGGAACCGGGAGTGGGAAGCGGGCGTTGGTGTGGCTATCGGCTGGGGACTCCTCTGGCTGAAGATGTGGTGGTTGTCCTGAGACCGATGGTTCTGGAGACCCCGGGACCTGTTTCCCGGGCAGCCCTGCCCCCCATGGGATTGCGAAGGAGTCTTTTCATCGGGAGCTTTCTGAATGCCTGCAGGCTCTTCACCGCAGATCGGAGAGAACGATGCATTTGAGATGGATGGGGTTTTTTTTGGCTTCTTCCCTGGCCCTTGGCTGTGCCCCTGGAGAACCCGGCGAATCCATGGAAGGGACACAAGAGGTCGAAGGTAAACTCGCCCAATACGAGACGGTTCGGTTGACCACGGACCTCAGCGTCCTATCGGATGCCGAAAAGGCAATGATCCCTCTCCTGGTGGAGGCGTCGGATGCCATGACCGATGCCTTCTGGGTGGAGGCGTACGGGGACCGGACGGAGTTCTTCTCTTCTTTGGAGGGCTCGGCGGCGGAGGCCTACGGAACCATCAACTATGGCCCATGGGATCGAATCGACGGGAACGCGCCCTGGCTTCCCGGTGCCGGGCCCAAGCCCGCCGGGGCGAACTTCTATCCGCCGGACATGACCCCGGAGGAGTTCGAGGCTGCGGCTGCGGCCCAACCAGATGGCGGGGAGGCCTTTCGGAGTCTTTACACGGTCCTCCGGCGAGACGACGACGGGCGCCTCGTGGCCATCCCCTACTCCGAGTTCTTCAGCGAGCCCCACCAGCGAGCGGCGAGTCTTCTCCGGGAAGCCGCTGAGCTGGCGGAGGATCCGGGGCTGAAGCGGTACCTGGAGCTACGGGCCGAGGCACTGCTGACCGACGACTACCAACCCAGCGATTTCGCATGGATGGAGATGAAGGACAATGGGATCGATGTGGTCATCGGCCCTATCGAGACCTACGAAGATCAGCTGTTCGGATACAAGGCCGGCCACGAGGCGTTTGTACTGGTAAAAGACCGGGAATGGAGCCAACGGTTGGCCCGGTATGCCGCATTCCTTCCCGAGCTTCAACGCGGCCTTCCGGTTCCCGAGGAATACAAGGCGGAAACCCCGGGGTCCGACGCGGAGCTGAACGCCTATGACGTCGTCTATGTGGGGGGGGATGCGAACGCCGGCTCAAAGACCATCGCGATCAATCTTCCCAACGATCCGGAAGTTCAGCTTCAACGGGGTGCTCGCAGGTTGCAGTTGAAAAACGCCATGCGGGCCAAGTTCGACAAGATCCTGTTGCCCATCTCTGAGATGCTCATGGCCGAGGACCAGAGGGCGCAGGTGGCCTTCGAGGCCTTTTTCGAGAACACCATGTTCCATGAAGTGGCTCACGGGCTGGGGATCAAGAACGTCCTGGATGGAAGTGGAACGGTCCGGGCTGCCCTCCTGGATCAGGCCTCGGCTCTGGAAGAAGGAAAGGCCGACGTCCTGGGGCTCTACATGATCTGGGCACTGAAGGAGATGGGGGAGATGGGAGAGGGTCATGACCTGAACCAGAATCTCATCACCACCACCGCCTCCATCTTCCGCTCCATCCGGTTCGGAGCATCGAGTGCCCATGGCCGGGCGAACTTGGCCAGGTTCAACTTCTTCCAGGAGATGGGGGCATTCAATCGGGATGAGGCCACGGGCACCTACCGGGTAGACATCGACCGGACGTTGGAGGCCATGAACGCTCTTTCCGAGCTTATTCTTCGGTTCCAGGGAGACGGGAACTACGATGGAGTGGTACAGTTCATGGAAGAGTACGGCGTCATTCGACCCCAACTTCAAGCCGACCTGGAAAGGCTGGCGGATGCCGGGATTCCGGTGGACATCGTGTATGAGCAGGGATTGGATGTTTTGGGGTTGAGCCGGTAGGTACCGTTCCAATGACCTCCCGGGACCTTGGCCTTCTCGTCCTCCTCCTCCTGGGTGGGTGCGGAGGGGACCCGGGAGGCGGGGGCGGACCATGGGATTTCCTTCTGGCTCCGGGGCCGGGCGTTTTCCAACACGTTTCTTCCTTCGACACCACCGGGGGGAACCGGGGTCGCCAC
>CBDUAX010000725.1:0-2391 GCA_965365235.1 uncultured bacterium | reverse complement strand
TTCCGGCGAACGGAATCGATCCTTCGGCGCTCCGATCTCAACCGGCTCGTGCAACCGGTGGGGACCGACCAGAACGACCGGCCCATCTACGGCGACCTCCAGATCGTCTCCGGGGTTCTGGCCCCGGATCCGGCGACCGGCCGGCGTTTCTCGGGCTTCGAGAGTGTGTGGGCCCTGAATGGGGACGGGTGGTCCGAGTACACCGGGGTCACGGCTTCCCTGGAGGGTCCGCTGGGGGATATGGGCTCCTTTTCTCTCCAGTACACCTTCTCCCGGACCGAGGACAACTGGTTCGGCGCTTCCCAGGGCGGAGCGTTGGCTCAGCTTTCCCCTGACCTCCCAGTGGAGAGTTGGGATGAATCGGTCTCCGATTTCGACATCCCTCATCGACTCTCGGCTCTGGTAATCCTCCCCATTCCTGCTCTGGGTGAAAGCTACCTGACCGGTTTTTACACCTTCCGGTCAGACCAGCCATTCACGGCCCGGGTTGCATCGGGGTTGGATGCGAATGGCGACGGTTCCCCGTTCAATGACGTGGCCTTCATCCCTGCATCGGGGGGGGAAATCCAGACCTTGGCCTCGGAGTGGGATTGTTTGGCCGACGGTCTCGGGAGCTTCGCCGAGCGGAACAGCTGCAGGGGAGACCCGATCCACACCGTGGACCTGAGACTGTCTCTTGGTCTTCCCGATGTTGGGGGGATGTCCAGCGCCATCGTCGTGGACGGCCTGAACCTTACGGACAACGACATGGGGATCAGAGACGACAATCTCCTCTTGCTCGGGGGCGGATCCGTAACGAAGAGCGATGGGCAGCTTTCGGTGCCCTACAAGGTCAATCCCGGATTCGGGGATTGGGTCTTCCGAGGAGACACCGGGCGAATGCTCCGAGTGGGTCTACGGATAGGAGGTGGACGATGAAGCGCTATCTCGCGGCCCTGGCTAGCGCGGCCCTACTCCTTCTTGGGGCCTGTGAAGAAACCTCTTCGGGGAACGTGTTGTCTATTGAGGCCACCGGGGCTGTGGCCGCCCAGCTGTTCTTCGACTCAAATGGAAATGGTGGAGCCGACCAGGCCGACCGACCCCTGGAGGGTTGGTTGGTTCAGCTGAGGCAGCCGGCAGGAGGCGTCGTGGCTGGGGATGTCACCGACGCTTTGGGCTTCGCCATCATGGATCAGGTGCCCGTGGGAAGGCTGGTTCCGAGCGTGGCGGAGGAAGCCCTCGGTGACACCCTGAGCCTTATCGAGAACTCGGCCCGGCCCTTCACCCTGGTCGCCCAGCAACAAGTAGGGGTCACCCCCACCGTCACCCTGCCCTTCTTCACCATCGCTCAGGCCCGAGATCTTTCCCCGGAAACACCGGTATTCGTGGAGGGCATCGCTCTGAACGTTTTCCCCACCGAGGACGAGCGGGACCTCCATCTCAAGAGCGGAAGCAACTACATCCGGGTCCTCTCGGTGGATTCGGGTGGCGTGGTTCTCGGGGACAGCGTTCGGGTCAGGGGGCGAACGGGTGTCTTCGAGGGTGTGCCGGTGCTGGACGGAAAAGCGGTCTACCGGCTGACGACCTCTCCGGCGCCCATCCCGGTCACGCTCACCACCGAGGAAGCCGCCGGAGCGTTGGGGGGGGTTCTGGATGCGGCACTGGTTCGGGTCTTCGATGCGGAGATCCTGGAGGTGGTGGATCGGGGTACCAACGGCGTGAATGTCGTGGTCGATGATGGAACCGGTCCCCTGACCATCCACTTCCGACGGTTCCTGGATGTGGACCCCGACGCCATCGACGCCGATACCGATCGCCTCCTGGGAGCCATTGGGCTCCTGGTCCCGGCTCGCATCGACGGTGTGGTGGTCTGGGAACTCCAGCCTCGGCTGGTGGGGGAGGTTGTCTTCGTCCGCATCGCAGAGTGAGAAGCCTTCCCTTTTGTTGCAGGGAAGCAACAGTCGTCCCGCGGGCGAAACGATATCGGGAGAACCGGGGAAACATATGAGCCCCGGGACGACAGGAACTTAACCCCGGTCCTGACCCGGTCCGGACCAGGGCTTCGATCTTGCAACCAGGTTTACCAGCAATTTCAAGGTTGGGTTTGAGGGCTGGATCCTCGATCCCCGGGCCAAGGGGTTCCCTGGGCCTCGGGGTTGGGATCTGACCCCCGGGGATCTCCTCCCGTTCAGGCCGGCCGAAGCGGCCGTGCCCTGGCCCACCCCTAATATGGAACGCTGGTGAACCCCCAATGGCCCTAGACTCTCCGCTCCGGGAAGCGCTCTTGGACCTGTTCGAATTCCGGACAGTCTATCTGGAGTCGCCTATGGATGCCCTTCATCTCCTTGACATGATCGAGGGGCATGGAGAGTTGAAGTCGTCCACCACCCATTGGACCCTCACCTACCATCC
>CBDUAX010000724.1:0-2393 GCA_965365235.1 uncultured bacterium | reverse complement strand
CCTGCACCGCCTCCACGGAGGACCCCTCTGCCAGACGCCCCACCAACTCCACCGGCTCCTGGTCCTGAAGGCCTTCCACCAAAAGCACCCAGGCATTGTGATTCGTCGGAAACCCGAACCCGTCCGGCAGAACTCCCACAATGGTCCTGGATGTTCCCTCCAGCGTTACGGTCCGGCCCAGGATCCCGGGGTCGGACTCGAAGTTCTCCCGCCAGAGGTCATGCCCCAGCAAGACCGTTCCGGCAGCCTCGTCACTCCTTGGGATCCGCCCCAAGACCGGGGCAACCCGGAGCAGCGGGAAGACCTCCGGTGTTACGGAAGCCCCGTTGATGCGGGCCGCGCCGGAACCCGGGTCCACCAAGGTGCCCTGGAAGGACCGGAAGGCGCCAAGGGCTTCCAGTGTCTCTGAGCCTTGGAGCTCCTGCAGGTCCTGAAGGGTCACAGGAATCGCCCGGCCGCCCCGCCTGGGTTGGAGGACCTCGGCTCGAATCACCCGATGACCCTCCGGAACCGGAAGTGGGCGGATCGCTCCAACCAGGAGGCTGAAGAAAGTGGCCGGGGCCGCGAATCCAAGGGAGAGCACACAGACCGCCAGGAGGGTGATCCCCGGCGAGCGCCGGAGCCCCAGTACCGCCATCCGGAGGGCGAGGCCGGGGCGGGCACGGACTCGAGGTCTGCTTCGGGGAGGCCCGGTTCGATCCATCGGTCTCTTCCTACCCTGCGTCTGGTAGGCCCAGTGAGCCCCGTCCGAAGAAACTCATGGTCCATCCAGTGAGGACCACCACCCCGGCCCCGACCACATTGTAGTACAACCACGAGATATCTGTGGTGAGCCAAACCAGGAAGACGGAGAACATCCCTACCAGAAGGCCGAAGAAGGGCACGAAGACGGGAAAGAGAACCACCATGGCGAATGGAAGAGCCAGGCAGAACCGGACGAATTCCATCCGGTCATCGAAGGCCTGACCCGTGGTCCCGACGAAGGTGATGGCGCCGGCCTGCGTCGCCATGACAGAAAGCCCGATGGGAGCTTGATCCTCCACGGTCTGCCCGCCTCGCTCCGTGCCCTCGGTCATTGCGGTTCCCCGCCCGATCCCCTGAGAGAAACCAGATTGGCGAACAACCGATAGGCCCCCGGGACCCCCTCGGGGAACTGCCTGAAAAAGGCCAGTCCCGTGTACACGTATAGGCCCTCTCCCAGAGGAGCCAACAACAACCCCCCTCGCTTCGGCTCTTCTCCCGGGTCGGCCATCTCGAGAAGGGGGGTGTACCGCTCATCCCATTCCCTCAGGAAATAGAGACCCCGCTCCTGAGCCCAACCCTGGAAATCGGAGGGGGTGATCCGGTTTGGAACCGAAAATGCTGGATGAGCGGGATCCAAGATCGTCACGGGGACGGTCTCGTCGGAAACCCGGTCGTGGGGTCTGGACATCTCAACTGGATAGGGCGCGAAGTTGCCTCGAGGGAACTCGTATTTGTTGTACTGGACGATGAGTGTCCCACCGTCACGAGCGAAGTCCAGGAGTTGATCGTTGGCCGCCACCAGATCGGGTCTGGTTTCATAGGCCCGAATTCCCAGTACCATCAAGTCAAATCCCCGGTAGTCCCCAGCCCGAACCCGCTCGGGGCCCAATCTTTCCACCACCAATCCCATCTGTTCCAGGACGTCCGCCCCGAGATCTCCCGAACCCATGATGTATCCGACCTTGAGGTCGGGGTCCACATCGACTGGAACTACCGAAACCCTGGCGGTAGCCGAGGAGAAGAGGGCACTTCGAGGGACATGGGGATAATCTACCAGAGCAAAACCCTCTCGGTATTCCTCCCTTTCTTCGGTCCGGACTACAGCGCCGACGGTGTGCTCTCCCGGTTCCAGATCGGCCGACGGGGTAACCCGGAAGGGGTAGGCTGCCTCCGCTCCGGGTTCGGTCAGCTCAACGGCATACTCCCGGGGCTCCGCTGTCCAACCCCGGGGCAGATCGAGGGATACTGAACCCCGAGCGCCGTCCAACGCCAGGTTCTCGACCCGCACGGTGAATTCTCTCGGTTCTGTCGCGTTGGCCGGCCACAGGAGTCCGTCCGGGTCCAGGGAAACAGACAGGGCCGGTACCACAAGAACCGGCTTCACGAACTCCCCGGTTGCCTTGTCGACTCCTTTGAACACGGCGGTTTGAAAGACCTGAAAGCTCATGGCTCCGTGGAACCGAACGGTCACTGCACCACGGATTCGGGGCGGGTTTCCAGGTGCAGCCCAACGCCATGGGTCTCTCGGCCACCTGTAGATCTCTCCTTGCCTGTCAGCTTCCAAGAAGTAGGGACGCGAGACATTCGTATCCTCCCCCGGGATCAGGCGAAAACGCCACTGGGCCATCTCCCCAGCCGGAATTGCGGCG
>CBDUAX010000723.1:0-2396 GCA_965365235.1 uncultured bacterium | reverse complement strand
ACTGGATACCACGGGAAAGATGCTTCTGGGCACCAACGCGGCCTCGGCCCTGGTGACGCTGGAAGCATTGAAGGTGGACGTGTTGGGGCTGAACTGCTCCACCGGCCCAAAACATATGCGAGAGCCGTTGGGGCTCCTGGCCCGTGCATCCCGCACCCCCCTGAGCGCCATCCCCAACGCTGGAATCCCCATCAACGAGGGCGGCGAGGCTCTCTACCCCCTGAGTCCGGAAGAGCTGGCTCGAGCCCACCGGGAGCTGGTGGACGAGTTGGGTGTGTCTGTGGTGGGTGGTTGTTGTGGAACCACCCCCGACCATCTCCAGGCCGTCGTGGAAGCGGTGGGCGGCCGGCCACGGGGCACCGTCACCGGACGGCTCAATCCGGGGCCACGGATCTCCAGCGGAATCCGGGCCACCGGGCTAGCTCAAACCCCGGCCCCCACCCTTGTGGGGGAAAGGGTAAATGCCCAGGGGTCCCGGAAGGTGAAGCAACTCCTACTGGATCAGGACCTGGACGGCGTGCTCCAGGTGGCCCGAGACCAGGTGGAGGCCGGGGCCCACATCCTCGACGTATCCGTAGCCATGGTGGAACGGTCCGACGAAAGGGAGACAGCCCGTGCACTGGTCAAGCTCCTCTCCCAGGGTGTGGAAGCCCCTCTCATGGTGGACACCACGGAGGTGGATGTCGCCGTGGCGGCGCTCCGTCAGATCCCCGGACGGGCCGTGGTGAACTCCATCCACCTGGAAGGCGGCCGAGAAAAACTGGACCTGCTTCTCCCCCACGTCGTGGAACACGGGGCCGCGTTGGTCGCTCTCACAATCGACGAAGAGGGCATGGCCAAGACGGCCCAGCGGAAGGTGGTGGTGGCCCAGCGGATCGCTGACATCTGCGTGGGGGAGTACGGCATCGAGCCAGAATCCCTCATTTTCGATCCGTTGACCTTCACCCTGGCCACGGGAGAGGTCGAATATGCCGCATCTGGCGCCGAAACCCTTCAGGCCATCCGGCAAATCAAGGAACGCATTCCCGGATGCCTGACCTCACTGGGGATTTCGAACATATCCTTTGGCCTCCAACCCCAGGCTCGGCCGGTCCTGAACTCGGTATTCCTCCACCACGCCGTGGAGGCCGGCCTGGATATGGCCATCGTCAATCCGGCCCATGTCCGGCCGTATCAGGAGATCAGCGAAGAGGAGAGGGCCCTGGCCGACGACCTGGTATTTTTCCGGCGCCCGGATGCCCTCCCCCGTTTCATCGCCTTCTTCCAAGGCCGAGATGCTTCTCCTGAGTCGACCCAAGACCCACGGACGGACCTTTGCCCGGAGGAGGGGCTCGCCTGGTCCATCCTCCATCGGAGGAAGGACGGCGTCGAGGAGCTGGTGGAGGCGGCGGTGGAGGGGAGGGGCGGGGGTCACCAGGCAGCCGTGTCGGTCCTGAATCAGGTTCT
Source organism: uncultured bacterium (assembly GCA_965365235.1). GTDB lineage: Bacteria > Gemmatimonadota > Gemmatimonadetes > Longimicrobiales > Gaopeijiaceae > CBDUAX01. Next base: position 950 of record CBDUAX010000723.1, on the reverse strand, counting down.
GCTTCCGGCCATGAAGGAAGTGGGCGATCTGTTCGGAGCAGGCGATCTCATCCTTCCCTTCGTCCTCCAGTCCGCGGAGGTGATGAAGACGGCCGTGGCTCACCTGGAGGGGTTCCTGGATCGGGTCCAGGGGCAGACCAAAGGCACGGTGGTCCTGGCCACCGTCTTCGGTGACGTCCACGACATTGGGAAGAACCTTGTCCACACTATCCTCGAAAACAACGGCTACACCGTTCACAACCTCGGGAAGCAGGTACCGGTAAACACCATCCTCGAGAAAGCGGAGGAGCTGAAGGCCGACGCCATCGGTCTTTCAGCACTCCTGGTGTCCACTTCCAAACAGATGCCCATCTGTGTGGAGGAGTTGCGGCGGAGAGGCTTGAAGCTCCCGGTTCTGGTTGGAGGGGCTGCAGTGACCCCCTCCTTCGCCCGGCGGGCTGCCCTCTTCGGAGGGTCCCGGGAAGAGGGCCTCTACGCACCCGGGGTCTTCTACTGTAAGGACGCCTTCGATGGGTTGGCGGCCATGGAGTCGCTCATGGACCCCGATTCCAGGGAGGGTTTTCTCCGATCCTGGGCAGATGAGGTGGTGGAGAAAGAGGATCAACGCACAAACCTGGTTGCAGCAAGCCGTGACCGGCCCTCCTCTTTGCGACCCCCGCCCCGGCCGGACGCCCCAGTGCCCCAGCCGCCTTTCCTGGGAGCCAGAACCATCGAGGGAATCCCACTCGAGGAGCTCTTCCCGCTTTTCGATCTGAACACCCTATACCGGCTCCACTGGGGAGCCAAGAACGCAAAAGGGGAGGCTTTCAAGAGGCTGGTGGAACGAGAGTTCGAGCCCCGGCTGGAGCGGTATCGACAGCTGGCGCTGGCGGACCGTCAGGTGAAGGTCGATGCCGCCTACGGGTACTTCTCTGCCTCAAGAGGCGGGGACGACGTCGTCGTCTTCGAGT
>CBDUAX010000722.1:0-2396 GCA_965365235.1 uncultured bacterium | reverse complement strand
ATGGTCCGGAAGGTCAGAGATCGGCCATCGGGGGTCCACGCCGATCGAAATCCCCTCAGATCATCCAAGAGCCGGCTGTTCGCGCCTCGCTCTAGGTCCCGAACCCAGAGGGAATAGAACCCCCCCCCGGGCTCCCAGCGCTCGACAGCGAGTTGTGTCCCATCAGGGGAAACGGCTGGATGAGCGAAGATCCCGGTCCACTCCGGGTCGATGCCCTCCATGTTCCCTTCGCGGTCCACCCATACGAGGTCCCCCTCGTCTCCAGCCCTGGTCACCCGATAGGCGAGGTCCCCGGATTCCGAAACCGCAAACTCCGCGAAGGCTACACTTGGTGAGTAGGCACCGGTGACCAGAAGGACCGGGTCCGATGCCATTTCCAGCCGACCGAGTTCGAAAGCTGCACCAAAGATCTGGCCCTGCCGATCAGAGATCAGGAGGTATCCCGGTGGCAGATACCTACCCATGGTTCCCTGTACGAGGGGTTTCGCCGGTCCTCCCTCCGGGGGAACGACACCCACCTCTGCCGGCCTTCTGGCCCCCAACTGATTGATGGTCACCAGCAGTCCGGCTCCGCCAGGGAGGGCGTGGGGCGCCGTGTACTTGAACCCTGAGTCGGGGACCGCAAAGTCGGCGGGAGGGCCTCCGGTGGCCGGGACGCGTTTGATCACCCCGCTCGTGTCGGCGAAATACAGCAGTCCGTCCGGTCCCCAATCCAACCCCTCAAAGGAGGCAGAGGTGGGACCCACCTCCACCGCGTCTCCGCCCACCAGGGACACCGTCTTCAGGACCCCTTGACTGACGAAAGCTACCCGCTCACCGCCGGGGGAGACCACCGGATTGCCCGGGCTATTGGTGCCGACGATAGGCGACGGCTCGAAATGGTCGAGAGGACGCTGCCAAAGCTGGGTAGCGCCTGGACCGTCGGCCCCGACATAAACGACGACGGAGCCATCCGGAGAGAGGGCCATATCCGTCCCTGTCTCTGCCACCATGCGATGGCCCCCCACGAGGCTGAGTTCGAACCTCACGATCGGCTTCGGGGCCTGGTCCGTCCCGAAGGCGATCCAGCCAAGTCCTGCGACGACCAAGGTCAAAACCCCTGCAGCAACGGCCAATCCGACGGACCGGCCATTCCATCCACTGGAGGAACCCTGGGCCTCGAGCCCGTGTCGGAAACTGGTGTCCTTCAGGGCCGCACCCATATGGGAAGCGGAGGGGAATCGGTCTGCAGGGAGCCGTTCCAAGGCCTTGAGGAGAGCCCCCTCCACGTTGGCCGGTATGGTCCCCCGGAGCTTTGTGGGGCGGGTCACTTCTCCGAGGAGGATCTTCCCCAGGATGGCCTGAGCGGAAGACCCGATGTGCGGCGGATCCCCGGTGAGCATCTCGTAGAGGACACATCCGAGGGAGTAGACGTCCGAGGCCGGCGTCGGTGTGTCCTCCCCGGCCGCCTGCTCGGGGCTCATGTAGAAGGGGGTTCCAAGGCTGAGACCCGTCTCCGTCAGCCTCCCTTCCCCCGCAGCACTGACCGCCAAGGCAATCCCAAAGTCACTGACGACCGGCTCTCCTGCCTGGAAAAGGATGTTGCCCGGTTTGATATCCCGGTGAACCACGCCCTGTTTGTGCGCATACTCGAGGGCTTCGGCCACGTGCCCGGCAATCTGTAGAGCGTCTTCAACGGGAAGCTGCCCCTCCGTGTCCAGTCGCTCTCTCAGGCTATCCCCCTCTACGAACGGCATGACGTAGTAGAGAAGTCCGTCGGCCTCGCCGGAATCGTGGAGGGGAAGGATGTGCGGATGGGAGAGGTTGGCTGTGGTACGGATCTCTGCCAGGAACCGCTCGGTACCGACGACGGCAGCCAGCTCCGGCTTGAGGACCTTGACCGCCACATTCCGCTCATGCTTCAGGTCTTCCGCAAGATAGACCGTAGCCATCCCGCCGCTTCCGATCTCGCGTTCGATACGGTAGCGGTCAGCAAGGGCCGCTGAGAGGCGGTATTTTTCGTTCATTGCCAAGCGGATTTGAGAGTGAACGGCCCGATCCGGCCCAGCCAGCCACCACCGGCAATCTGTTCGGTGCGTTCAGTAGAGGGCAAGGATGAAAGAAAAGGAGCACCCCGACACCCGATTGCTCAGGGTACGGGGTGCTCCAGATGTGGGCCCAGCAGGACTTGAACCTGCGACCGTCGGAGGGTTTTCCCGTTCGTCGTCAGGATGCTACTGGCATGATCGGTTTTGGGAGCGCGTTCCGCTTCTTCCTCATTGGCAACCTACCCAGCTCATCCTCCCAGGGCTTTCTCCAGGCTCTCTTCCGTCCTCCGTCGCCAATGACGGCACCGAAGAAAGGCGTTGGTGCATGGCTCCGGGTTTTGCGACATGATGGTGGTGATACGCCCCCGA
>CBDUAX010000721.1:0-2397 GCA_965365235.1 uncultured bacterium | reverse complement strand
AAGGTCATGATGAACTCGGCGCCCGCGCCGGGGGCAGGAAGGGCCTCGACATATAGGCGTCCGTGGTTGTCCGGCACTGCGCGATTCGCCACCGCCAGGCCGATCCCCGACCCGTTGGACTTGGTGGTGAAGAAGGGCTCAAAGATCCGATGGCGGACTTCCGGGGGCACGCCGGGGCCCCCGTCCCTGAAGCGGACCGTTACCGCCGGTCCCCCTAGGCGCTTGGAATTGGTGAGCCCCGAGCGGATCTCGAGGAAACCACCCTCGGGCTGGGCCTCCAGGGCGTTGATCATCAGGTTCAAGATCACGCTCTTCACCTGCCCGGGCCGAGCAAGAATCAGGTCGGCCTCGGCATCCAGGTCCAGCGTCAGGGCCACACCCTGTTCCCTGAACCTCGCCAAAAGCAGGTGAGCAGCTTCTTCCACCTGGCCATGAACCCCGAAGACATCACGGGGCGAGTCCTGGGCCCGGCTCAGCTGGAGGACATCCGAGACGGATGAAGTCAACCGCTCCACTTCCCTCAGACTGATCTCGATGGGTTCCCGGCAGATTTCCGGTACCCTTCCTTGCCGTGTCCAGCGTTCGATCCGTTGAAGGTTCAGCTTGACCGACGTGAGGGGGTTGCGGATTTCATGGGCGAAGTAAGCAGAGAGCTGCCCGACCACTGCCATCCGGCCACTCTGATCGACCTGGTCCATCATCTCTCTGACCCGCTCCAGCATCCGGTTGAAGGCCAGGCTCAGTTGGCCGACCTCCCCGGTGGTGGAAAGGGGGACCCAGGGGGCAAGTTCACCGGTTCCGATATGCTCGGCCGCCTTCGCCAGCTCTCGAAGCGACTTGGTGACCCGGCCAAGAAGGACCGAAAAAGCCAGGCCGGTAAACACGGCCAGCCCCAGAACGAAGACCCAGTAGGCTCTCACGAGACGGTCCAGGGCAGCCCAGGCCGCTCCGGGCCCAGAGATGGCCGCCACGATCCACCGACTGCCTGGGTCATGGGCCGACGCACCGAGGTGCCATTCCCCGTCGTGCCGATACTTGAACTTGGGAGAGGCGTTTATCCCGGAAGAAAGGGCATTGGCAAAAGAAGGCGCTGATTTGACGGGCTCTCCGGCCCCGGGTGCCCTTGAGCCGCTGCTGAAGAACACCGTTCCCCTGGAGGCGTCCAGGAGGACCAAAGACTGTTGGGGAGGAAGGTGGCGTTTCGGGAGTAGCTCAGAGGCCCAGAACCCTGCTCGGAGAACTCTTCCGGACTCCCCTCCAGGGATTTCTGTCACAAACTCCACTAGGTACGTGGTAGCCAGATCGAGAGTCAATACCGGGGTCTCGGGGCGGGAGCCCATGACATAATCTGTCGACCCGGATGCGGCCGTGACCTCCAGGTATTCGGCCGAATTCAGGGTTGGCCCGAGTAAGGCCGAGAGCTCCTCTTGCCGAACGCCACCGGCCATTACGCTGGAAAACTCCGGTCCCTCCACCATCTCGGTCAGGCTCCGACGAATCTGGGCCTCTTTCTCGTTCAGTTCCCGGCTCAATGCCGATGCGGTCTCGTACAGCTGCTCCTGGCCTGCCCCTATCAGGAGTTGCTGCGTCTGCCAATACCCGAACCCGGCCAGAGCCATCATGGGTGCGATGGCCAGGATCACGAAGAGCAGGATGATTTTGGACCGTAAAGACATTTCTTGACTGGTTCCCCCGGTTTGTTTTCGCTAGGAAACAATTCCGTTTCCGTCTGAAACCCTGTTATGCAACCGGAGGACCAGGAACATAAGTTTTTCTTTAAGAACGGAGGAAAAAAGTAGGAGTACAGGCGTGATTCGGGTCACGGCCCGAGTTGGCACGAGCCCATCCGAAGTCGTTGGTTTTGCACCGAAGCAGCACCGTTGTTGCGATGCAAAAACACCCCCTGTACAGGGGTGCTGGGAGTCAATGTTTTTTTTCGGGCCACGGTTTTTCTGGTTGCGATTGCGATGGGTTGGAAGGTCAGGTTAGCCTTAGAACAGAACGGACCATCCACCTGACCGTCGAGGAACCAGCAATGACTTCGAACGCCTTCCCCCGTGGAGCCTCCCACCTCCAACGCAAACGGGTCGAGGTTCTCCTCAGGGGGGGACGCGCCCTGGAGGGGATCATCCATGTTCCGGAGGGGCAGCCCCTCCTGCATTTCCTTGGTATGAAGCGGTACTTCCTGAACCTCACCGACGTCACGGGGAAAGACCCAGCCGGTGGGGAGACCCTGGCAGCCCACCTGAGCCTGAGGTTGTCCAACCTCGTTTGGATGATCCCGTTGGATGAGACACTCCACATCTCAACGGCGCCGCCCCCAGCCGATTCCACCCGGACGGTCGAACTCCAGCTAGTGGATGACGTCACCCTCACCGTGACCAACGCGGGGGGCAC
>CBDUAX010000720.1:0-2397 GCA_965365235.1 uncultured bacterium | reverse complement strand
GCGGGGTTCTTGTATGACCAGGTCCAGCTCTACAATGCCTTCCAACGGGACCGAGTGGAGTTGGCGAGAGTGGACCCTGAGTGGTTTCATCGGCTGGGTGCGTTCAATCCGTCCATCTTCAGACCCTATCGTAGAGCCGACGGCTCCATGGGTCTCACCCGGGCTTCCTCTGCGTGGAGCCTCAGGGTCCGCTCCCCACTGGAGGGGGAGTGGGGTGGTGAGATCCTGGCCAGTGATGTGCACAGGGGGCAGGGGCTCGTTAGCCCCAGAGTTACGGTTCCCCTGCGGAAGCCGATCCGGTTGGTCCGGAACGTCGAAGGCCGGCGGCAACTGTGCGAGTTCGTGCCTCACTCCTTCGACGTGCGAGCCTATTGCCTCTCGGAGGAGAGGATCCCACAAGCCACCTTCCGCCTGGCATCGGATGAGCGGACGCCGGACTGGGCGGTGGCGGGTTGGGACGATCTTTGGGTGGATGGGCGGCGGGTCCGCTCCGGAGACTCCGTTGGGATCCAGGGAGGGACGATTCTTCGGCTGAACCCCCTGGAGCCGGTGGTCTTCGGGGAGTACTGGGAAGGAGTTCTCTCCAGCAAGCAGTGGGTGAACGGAAGGCTCCGACGGAGAACGGAACTTCCGCCGCCCTTCGACCTCTTCTCCGCCCTGGGCTGGGGACCGGCATCGTACCAGACCGGCGTTTCTCCGTCGGCTTCCATCGGATTATCCGTCGAAGCCGAGGCCAGCCAGGAGTTGACCCGGCTGTTGAAAGACTTTCTGGAGGAGGAGCTGGAGGTCCCCCTGGATTTCGGCATGATCGTCCTGGCCCGAATCCGGGACGGAGGAATCGTTGCCGTCGCTGAGGTAGGGGATCGACGGAATCGAGGCCGCAGCTCCATCCTGGAAAGAGTCGCCCCCGGATCGGCCGTGAAGCCACTCCTGGCTGCGGCCATCCTCTCCCAGAGGCCGGAGTTGGCCGGCCTGACCATCAGAGCTCGGTCCGGATCCGTGACCTCGGTCCTGGGCATGCCCAACGTGCCGCCGAGGAGGGCTTTTTCCACCACGCTGAACTGTGCTCCCCCGGAGGACGGCCGCATCGACCTTCGCTACTTCTTGAGATGCTCCAACAACGAGTATGCCGCTTCCCTCGTCATAGCCGGCCTGGAAGACCCTGAAGAAAAGGGAGGCAGAGCGGGTCGGCCACCCTCCATCCCGTTGGACCGCGGGCTCGTTCCCCGCAGTACGCTCCTGCGCAGCCCACTCTCGTCGGGAATCCATGATCTTTTCGACCTTCCCACGGATCCCATCATCGCCGACTCCCTGGGCCGGAGCCGACGGACATGGGAGGGTCTCAGCTTTTCCGACGGCACCCCTGTGAACGTCCCCCACGAAGTCCTTCCGTCCGGCTCCCGGCCAGCCCTCCTGGCGCCGGGGTCCACAGAAGGGACGGAGTTGGGCCTTCTCTACCGGTACGCCATCGGAGCGTGGGAGAACCAATGGAACCTTCTCGACCTCACCACAGGGTTCGCCCGAGTGGTCACCGACCGTAGGATCCAGCTCAAGTTCTTCACTCCTCCTGGTCCCCCGGAACGTTCGGGGAGACCAACGGAGACCGAGGGTATGGGTGGGGATGGGAACCGTCCAGGAGCCGATCCGGTCCTGCCAGGGGTACGCCAAACCGACGGAGAGGGATCTCCCCTTGGCCTGGCCCAAGCCTCCTGGTACGAGGAGTTCCTGGAGGGATTGAAGAGAGTGCCGGACGACGGGACGGCCCGGGGCCTCCGGACCGCTTGGCGGCGGGCCGGCCTGCCTCCTGGCATCTTGGCCAAGACCGGGACGTTGGCCGAGCCCGGCCAGCCTGGCCCTCGAGACGATTTGTTCGCCAAGTCCCTGCTCTTCTCCGTGGGGGAAACCGAGGGCAGAGGGGCGGGCCCCATGCGATGTGGGTTGGTAGGCGGGATCTACCTCAGGTTCGCCGAGGGCCCCCGGCGGGGGTCACTCACCAGCTATCAGGTGGAGTTTGCCAGGGAGGTCTTGGGGGACTTCCTCCGGAAACACTGGGAACGGTTCGGCGGGTGCTCGAACGCTGGGGAAGAGGAAGAACCCGGCGGGTAGGGAAAAAGGGTGGGTTGGCGGTCCGGCCCACCCTTCCCCAACTTTGGGCATGGACAACCCCGCTTGGAACATCCCGGTTGAGTACCACCCCCTCCTCCGCCCCTCGGCTTTCACCACATCTTTCCCCAATCCCCTGAGGGCCCTCCCTACCCCGAAGGGGATTCTGGACTTGTTGGACCTTCAAGCCCCCGCCCCCCTCCAACGGGACGAAGAAGTCCGCATGCGCGTCCGGGACATGCTCCGGTGTTGGGGTCACAAACCGGCCGGCCGCGGAAAACCGGCGTCGGAGTA
>CBDUAX010000719.1:0-2404 GCA_965365235.1 uncultured bacterium | reverse complement strand
TTTCGGAATACGAAGGTGAGATTCTGGGGGTCGGGGTCGGTGCTCCGGGCCCCCTCAGCCGAGAATCGGGCCTCGTTCTCGAGGCCCCAAACCTGGGTTGGAGGGACTTCCCTTTGCGTGACCTCGTGAGCCAACAAACGGAACTCCCGGCGACATTGGACAATGACGCCAACTGCGCCACATACGGGGAGTGGTGGCAGGGTGCGGGAAAGGAGGCCAAAACGCTGGTGGGGCTGACACTGGGGACCGGAATCGGGGGCGGCCTGGTGGTAGATGGAGAGATCCATCACGGGGCCTCTGACGTTGCCGGAGAGTTCGGGCACATGACCATCGATACTACGGGCCGGAAGTGTAAGTGCGGGAACTACGGATGCCTGGAAGCCTATGCCTCCGGGCCGAACATCGCAGCTCGGGCCAAAGAGGGTCTGGAAGTGGGAATCGAGTCCATCCTCCCCACACTGGCGGCTGGCTCCCAGGAGGGGATCACCGCGGCCACCGTCTATGAGGCTGTGGTCCTTGGAGACGCATTCGCTCACGAGGTCATGCGTGAGACGGCGAAAGTTCTCGGAGTCGGAATTGCTAACCTGCTAAACGCCCTGAATCCGGATGCTGTGGTGATCGCCGGCGGAGTGACACGGGCTGGTGACCACCTCTTCGAACCTCTGAATAAGGAAGTTCGGCGACGGGCTTTCCGCTCGGCGGTCCAGGCCTGCCGGATTCTCCCGGCCGCCCTCCCTGAGACGGCGGGTGTCATTGGCGCTGCCGGCGTTTTCAAGAAGGAAACCTTCGGATTCATCTGAGGGTGGCCATGACCGACGATGTCAGAACGGCTTCAGGGATTGGCCCTGGGACCCCGCTGGGCCGGGGCCATGGCCCCCCTCGGCAGATCGGGGTCCTGGGAACCCTCATATGGGACAAGATCCACCAACGTGACGGGCGCCGGGAACCGGTGGAGGAGTGGGGAGGGATTTCCTACGGGCTGGAGGCGCTCTCGGCATCGCTTCCTGAGGGGTGGAAGATCCGGCCAATCCTGAAGGTGGGCGAAGATCTCGCCGAGGAAGCCCTCCGGTACCTCCGTTCCATCCCGAAGGTCGAGACCGAGCCCGGGGTGGAGGTGGTCCCTTTCCCCAACACCCGGGTCGAGCTCCGGTACCAGGATCGAGATCGCCGCTTGGAGAGACTCACGGGTGGTGCCCCCCCCTGGACCTGGGACGAGTTGGACCCTCTTCTGAAGGATCTCGATGGCCTCTTCGTGAACTTCATCTCGGGCTTCGAGCTTGAGCTGGAGACCGCCTCCCGGTTTCGGGAGGGATTCTCCGGGCCCACCTACGCGGATCTCCATTCTCTCTTCCTTGGCATCACATCCCAGGGACAGCGAGTCCCACAGGAACTCCGGGGCTGGGGGGCCTGGCTTCGGGCCTTCGATGCGGTGCAGATGAACGAAGATGAGTTCGAACTCCTCGGCCGGTCCTGGGGAGATCCGTGGCAACTGGCGGCCGATGCTGTCGGGCCGGAGTTGAAACTCATCACCGTGACCCTTGGAGAGAGAGGCGCTGCCTACGTGGCGGCTCCGGACTTCTCGCCGGATCCGGACGCCTGGGCGGCCACCAGGGCCTCTCTTGCCACAGGCGGCGCTGCCCGAAGTGGAATCATTCCTCTTTCCGGTGGCCCAAAGTTGGGTGACCCCACTGGATGTGGTGACGTTTGGGGGGCTACTTTCTTCGGGCGGCTGCTGGGAATGGACTCTCTTGAAGCTGCCATGGCGGCCGCGAACACCATGGCTGAGCGGAATGTCGAGCATCTTGGGGCCCGGGGCCTTCACCTCCACCTGAGAGGGCTCCTGGGGGGCTGAACTAGGTCATTCCGCCTTGGGTCCCACCCGCCTCCCCTGATCGCCGGAAGTGAGGGTACCGTATTGCAGATCATTCCTGTCCCCGGAAACCTGGAGATCTCGACCTTCGACCAGCTGGCGAGTGAGTTGGCCAAAGGTGGGGAGGAGAAAGTCCTTTTCGACGCCCGCCATCTCCGTTGGGTGGACCCCGGTGGAATCGTTGGTCTTCTCGCGGCAGGGGCCGCGGCCCGAGAGCGTCAGGGCACCCCTCCTCGTCTTCAGCTGGTGGAGGCAGGGGATGTGGCCACATACCTGGCGCGCATGAATTTCTTCGAGGCTGCGGAGTCCATCTTCGAGCTGGACATTCAACCCCCTCGCCGATCATGGAACAGCTCCGATGTCCTCCTCGAAGTCACTCCAATCACCACCAACACGGACGTTCACGCGGTTGTGGATAGGGTCCAGCAACAAGCCGGTACCATTCTGTCCCGGACCTTGAATTACCCGGCGTCGGCGGTGGTCCAGTTCAGCGTGATCCTCTCGGAGGTCTGCCAGAACATCATCGAGCACGCC
>CBDUAX010000718.1:0-2404 GCA_965365235.1 uncultured bacterium | reverse complement strand
TCCACCAGGTCCTGATACCGCTGGTAGGCTCCCTCCGTGGGTCGGCCGTAGGAGCCGGTCACGTGGCTGTAGAGGTAGGCCAGCTGATCGTCGAGTCTGGAGGGGAAGTTGATGGGGTCCTGGCCCGACTCGTTCCGTGTCTGGATCAGGGCCTTTTCCACGGCCGTAAGCTCCTTCCCCAGCGGATTCCAGATCCCCTCCAGGAATTGTAACAACTCGTCCCGGCTCTCATCGTCCTTCAAAACTTCCAGTGTTTTCAGGCTCTGCTCACGTATGGAACGGATGCGCTTGATGGCGGTGTGAACCGCGGTGAGCCGGTCCCGGACCTGCCGAGCCAGTTGGAACTGAGCCTGCATGTCGGCTTCGGTGACGGTGGGGATCCGTGGATCCAGTCCGAGGCGAACCGTGACTTCCTCCACCTCTTCTCCGGCCTCTACCCTCAGAGTGTACCGGCCCGGAGGAGCGTTCAAACCCCCGGTGTTGGCAAGTGAAAACTGGGCTCCAGGAATGACCTCAGGGCCCGGATAGCGGAGATCCCATACGAACCGGTTCATCCCCCGGCCGACCTCCAGCTCCTCATCCTTCAGGTTGGCGTCCGTGGATTCGTCGTCGGCCTGGGCCCCCTCCATCTCCCCTTCCTCCGGGGCCTCCTCCTCGGCCTCCTCTTCAGCTCCAGCGGAAAAGACCTCCGCGGGAGAACGGGATTCATCCAGACCCTCTTCCCCACCACCATCCTCAGTGGCACCTGAGGCTTCCTCATCGATGGGGCCCTGGAAGGTTCGGATGATCATTCCCGTATCGTCCCGGACCGATATTTCGACATCGCCGTTGACGTCCGGTCCGATCCAGTAGTTCAACACGACTCCATTGGGTGGGGACCCGGGAGCCCGGCTCCCTCCGGTGGCTCGAAAGCGGGCCAGGGTGGCGTCCCGGGGCTGGAAGAGAAAGAGGGTTTCCTCTCGTACCGCGTCGCTGAGGGTGTGAAGGGGAGTGACGTCGTCGAGAATCCAGAATGACCGACCATGAGTGGCCAACACCAGGTCCTTGCGGTGGACCTTCATGTCGGCGATGGGCGCTCGGGGGAGGTTCTGCTGGAGGGATTGCCAGTGTGCCCCCTCATCGAAGGAAACGAACAGGCCAAACTCGGTACCGGCATACAACAACCCTTCCCGGTCCGGGTCCTCCCGGACCACCCGGACAGGATGGTCCGCCGGGATCCCATTCTCGCCATTGGTAAGGAGGCTCCATCGGGCTCCATAGTCCTCGGTGAGGAAGACGTAAGGACGGAAGTCGTTCTCCCTGTACCGATAGACGGCCATGACCGCCCGTCCCGGCCGGTTGGGATTCAGGTCGATGCTATTTACGGTGCCACCGGCGGGCATGGCCTCGGGGGTGACCTCTGTCCAGCTCCCCCCCCCGTCCCGGGTGATGTGGACCCGGCCATCGTCGGTCCCCGCCCAGAGCTCCCCAGCGTTTTGGGGAGACTCGGTGAGGACGAAGACCGTGTTGTAGACCTCCACACCGGTATGGTCATGCTGGAGGGGGCCACCAGGCACTCCCTGCTGTTCCGGGTTGTTGGTGGTGAGGTCCGGAGAGATGGTCTCCCAGCTCATGCCACCGGTGGTTGTCCGATGGACGTACTGGGAGGCGTGATAGACCACACCCGGATCGTGACGGGAGATGAGGATGGGAGCATTCCACTGGAAGCGATAGCGGGCATCCCTGGGGGCCACCCCGTCTCCCATCTGGGGGTAGAGGATCATGTTCCGGCTCTCACCCGTCTGGAGATTGGTTCGGTCCACCTGTCCGATGTAGTTCCCGGCCCAAACGATGTGGGCCGAATCCGGATGGGGGTGGACGGAGATATGGCCGCTCTCGGCCCCGCCCACGCTGAACCAGTCCTGTTCCGGGGAGAGGTCCCCACTCACCCGGGAGGAGACGGAGATGGTGCTGTTGTCCTGCTGGGCCCCGTAGAGGCGGTAGGGGAACTGGTTGTCTACCTCCAGGCGATAGAACTCGGCGGTGGGCTGGTTGTGCATGGTGGACCAGCTTCGGCCCGCATTGAGGCTCACCTGGGCACCACCGTCGTTGCCCACGATCATCACCTCCGGGTCGTCGGGGTGGACCCAGAGGTCGTGGACGTCGCCATGGGGTACCCGGATAGAGGTCCATGCCCGGCCGCCATCCACAGAGCGGTATGTCCCCGTGTTCATGAGGTAGAGGGTGTTGGGGTCCTGGGAGTCGGCCTCCAGGTGGGAGTAGTACCAGTGTCGCTGCCGGAATCGCCGCTCTCGGTTCACCTTCTGCCAATTCTCTCCCCCGTCGTCGGTGCGCCAGATGCCCCCGTGGGGGTCTGGAGCGCTGATGAGGGCCCACACCCTTTGAGGGTCGGCGGGAGAAATGG
>CBDUAX010000717.1:0-2406 GCA_965365235.1 uncultured bacterium | reverse complement strand
AGGAGTTCTGTGAGGCATGTAAACTCTGCGCCGACGATTGTCCCAGCGAGAGCATTACTCGAGGTCCAAAAACCCTGGAGGGCCCGTCGGCTTCCAACAACCCCGGGGCCAAGAAGTGGTACACGGGCGTGGACGGGTGCTACGACTTCAACGGCTTCAGCTGCTCCAACTGCAAGCGGATTTGCCCGTTCAACAAGCCCAACAACTCCTGGCTCCACCGGATGATCCGCGGGATGATCCGAGCCCGTCTGGTAGGGGCCGACAAGGTTTTGGTTCAGCTTGATCAGGCCAGCGGGTATGGGGTGCAGGTAGAGGACACGGAGTTCTGGAAGATGGATGGATCCAAGAGCATCACGGCTCGGGAGGAGATGTAGGGATGAGCGACTCGGACTCGAAGAAGGGCGGTGGCCCAGTGGGAGAGGGTGGAGGGGAAAGGCCGGAAGATGCCGGGATCAACCGCCGAGACTTCCTGAAAGCGGCAGGCCTGGCCAGTGGTGCCGCTGGCGCGGGCGGGTTGGGGGCGTTCGGATACGCCGCAGGGCAGGACCCGAGCTCCTACCTCGGCATGCAAAACGAGGAAGGCGCCTCCCTGGTCTTCAATCGAAAGCGTTATGAGGTGGACCGACCCACATACGAGGTCGTGGGATCCACCAGCCGCCCCGATGCCCGGGTGCTCCAAATCTTCGAGCGCCGCAGTCGGTTCATGCGGGAGTATTTCCAACTTCGAGGTGGGGAGGATCCCATCACCCCCGAGTCCTTCTCAGAGCCTCTCCGCGCTTACTACCTGGAGAAGCCCACCGAGTTGGAGCTGGACATTTTCAATGTGGAGGAGCTCCAGCCAAAGCTCCGGGCCGACAGCATGGAGTACGGGGACCCGTACATCCTGGCCGAAGCCTGGTCCGCCGCCATGGGGGCGGTAGGCCCCGATCCCATTCGAGGTACCCCCGAGGAGAACGACATCCCCAGGGACCGCCGGGGCCAGCCTGTGGAACCAAGAAAGCTCAAAGATCCTCGGAAGACGGCCGAGCTGATCAAGGCCGTGGGGCTTCAGTTCGGATCCGTGATGGTGGGGATCACGGAGCTGAACCCGGACTGGGTGTACGGCTACCCCATTTCCAGGAGGGGCTTCGAAGACACTGAGGTACCCCTGGAGATTCCTGACTGGTGGAGGTACGCCATCGTAGTGGGCTCTCCCATGTCCTGGGACCCCACCTACGCCAACCCCACGTATGGGACGTCCAACGACGCTTATTCCCGGGCCCGCATCATCGCCACCCGGATGGAGGCCTTCATCAAGACGCTCGGGTATGCAGCCCGGACCCACGTCCCCGGCACCAGCTACGACCTCATGGTGCCCCCTATCGCGATCGATGCAGGTTTGGGTGAGCAGGGTCGGAATGGCATCATGATCACCCCCGAGTTGGGATGTAACATCCGGCCGGCCGTGATTACCACCAATATCCCTGTGGCCACCGACAAGCCTATCGACATCGGGGTGGACGACTTCTGCCTCCACTGCAAGGTCTGCGCGGAGCAATGCCCCAGCGGGGCGATTCCCATGGGAGAGAAGGTGGAGGTACGGGGATACCGACGGTGGAAGATCGATACGGCCAAATGCCAGAATTTCTGGACGTCGAATCTCGGGAACATGGGGTGTCGGATCTGTATCGCCTGCTGCCCCTATACCCGGAAATCCAACTGGCTTCACAAGACGGCCATGAAGGTCACAGCCAACGATCCAACGGGGCTCTCTGAGAAGGTGCTCACAAGCATGCAGAAGGGCTTTTACCCGGGACCGGATCCGGAGGACTACTACATGCCTTCGCTGGGAGGGGAGAACGCCACCTATCGGGAACCGCCGTGGTGGTTGCGGACCGAAGACTTCATCGACCTGGACTGAGGAGATCGGGTTGGGGGGGCGTCGCATCCGCTCCCCGTCCGGTCCCGCGCTGGAGGAGAGATTTCATGCAGTTTTTCAACTCAGGCATCTTCTGGTTCGTTGAAGGGATCCTATTCGTCTTTGTCCTCCTGGGTGTGAACGCCTGGGCCAAGGACCGGGGTATTCCTCTCTCCCTGGCCAAGTGGGTCCTCTTTCTGGGCTGGCTTCTTCTGGCTGGGTTCACCATCGCCTTTGTGGGGACCAGCTTCGGAGAAGGAGAGCCGGTGGCGGCCCAGCGCGGCGGGCTTCTCTTCGGGCTGGTGACTGTGGTGAGCGGGGTCGGGATCTTGCGGGTACTACGGGCCGGTGCCGGTGGTGGGGCCGGCGCCAGATCCCCAGGGGCGAAGGTGGGCTCGGGCTCCTGAACTCAGAGGCGGTCAGGGGATGACATCCACCGGACCATGGCCCAGATCATCGACATGCCGTGGGATTGGCCGGTCGAGGTTAACTATCTGGAAGCCAAAGCG
>CBDUAX010000716.1:0-2408 GCA_965365235.1 uncultured bacterium | reverse complement strand
CCGTCCCTCAGGTAACCCCTGACATGACCCTTCAGGGCATCCATCACATCTCGGGAATCACCCGTGAGCTGGCCCAAGCCGATGAGTTCTACGAAGCCGCCTTGGGTTTGAGGTTGGTGAAGAAGACGCTAAACCAGGATGATGGGAAGACGGAGCACTGGTTCTGGGCGAATTATGACGGCGAGAGCATCGGTTCCAACAGCGCGCTGACACTTTTTGGGTGGCCCCACTCCGCGCACCATGCACGACCGGGCGTGGGCCAAACCCACCACATCGCCTTCAGGGCCTCGAACCAAGAAGACCAATTGGCGTGGCGGGAACATCTCCTGGGTTTGAATGTGGAAGTGAGTCCTGTTCAGGACCGCCAGTATTTCCAGAGCATCTATTTTCAAGCCCCGGACGGGATGCTGCTGGAGATCGCCACAGACGGCCCCGGCTTCGCCGTGGACGAGGATCCTCACTCCCTTGGAGAGAGTCTCAAGCTACCCGCCTGGTTGGAGTCTCGCCGTGAGGAGATCGCCGGGACTCTCACCCCCCTGGGACCGTAAAGGAGGCCCAGCGATGTTGGACTATCTGAAGACCGTCTCTCCATCGGCCGGTGACGAATCGCCGGTCCTGGTCCTTCTGCACGGGCGAGGGAGTCACATGGGGGATCTCAGCGGCCTGACGAGCCTCCTCCCCCCAGGGGCCTCCCTCATCACTCCTCAGGCCCCGCACCCGGGTGCCAAGTGGGGCTACGGCCCTGGATGGGCGTGGTACCGATATCTGGGAGAGGACCACGCTGAACCGGAATCGCTCCGAGGGAGTCTGGACGCCCTGGGAAGTTTTCTCGACGACCTGCCGAGGAAGCTAGGCTTCGAACCGGGTCCTCTCGTTTTGGGGGGATTTTCCCAAGGTGGCACCCTCAGCCTGGCTTTTGCCCTCACTCACCCCGGGGCCGTGGATGGAGTCGTGAACCTGAGTGGGTTTCTGCTGAGCCCGGAGAGTTTGGCGGTTGAGCCGGAGCAGCTGGGAGAGACGCCTCTCTTTTGGGCCCATGGAACTCAGGATCCATCCGTCCCATTCGAGCTTGCGATTCGTGGGCGGGCTCGGCTGGAGGCGGCGGGACGGCGCTTCCTCGCCAAGGACTACCCCATTGGCCATTGGGTCAGTCCCGAGGAGATGACGGATCTCGAAGAATGGTTGAAAGACTCGATCCCAGGCTGGAGGGAGCCGAAGATCAGCCGGTAAGAAGCTGTTGGACGGTGTCGGAGAATTCCTCGACTGCGAACGGTTTGGGAAGAGAAGCATCGGCCCCCAGGGCTTCCGCATCGGCCAGCGGTCCCGTCCGATCCAGGGTCATGCCTCCCGAAACAGCCAAGATCGGGACGTCGGGATCTTCTTCCCGCAGTTCCAGGATGGTCTCGATCCCCTCCTTCTCAGGCATGAGAAGGTCGGTGACCACCAGGTCGTAACTCCTCTCCCTGAACAGGCGGAGCCCCACGGCGCCATCTTCGGCCTCGTCCGCCTCATGCCCAATGCGTTCCACGATCTTCCGCATTGTCTGGCGGAGGGCCGAATCATCGTCGATGATGAGTATTCGGGCCATCAGCGGTTCCCGGTTCGTCCAATCCGTCGGTCTCTGGAATCCGTCCCCTTTTCGGCGGAGTATCCCGTCAACTCGACATAGCCTTTTCCAAACACCGTCGAATCCCCCCGGGTCCCTTCGACCCGGACGGCTCCCTCCCAGTATCGGAAGGTAAGCGCCATTTCCTGATTGGGAATAAGGGGGGTGACTTGAACCGCCAGATCCAGGGCAGGCACGGAGACCCGCCAGCTGGCCGGATACAGGGCGCCGTCCAGAGGGCTTTCCCACTCCGACCTCACCTCGATTTCTACCTCATGGGCAGCGATCCTTCGAGTGGATCCGTCGGGATTTACCCATATTCCGTCGCTGTGGGAATCGGGCCCACCGTCAGCCCCACGGAGCTGATAGAACATGAGGTCATATCCGTCATCAAACTGGAGGGCGAACCAATCCCACCCCACAAGCCCAGGGCCAAGAGCGCTCGTGCTCCACTCTCGATCCAACCAGGCAAATCCCTCCACCGCCAAACGTACCCCATCCACCGTGAGCGTCCCGGAGGCCTCCAGGCGGGTGAAGGAGTAGTAATAGGAGGCGTTTCCTGGCTCGGACCCCTTCTTGCTAAGCCCTCGGTCCCCCTGAAGCACCCTTGGCTTCGCTGTGTCCAGGGAGAGGGTCAGAGATATCCCCCCTTCGACAGCGTGCAGAGAAAGTGGGAAGATGGAGTCCCCCTTTCCATCCACTGCCTGCGCAAGTTCCCAATCCTCCAACCAAACCCGGAAGGGAGCAGCCTCTGCGCCGGCCAAGCCCAGAGCGGAACGCCCAAAGCGCTCGAAGGATCGGA
>CBDUAX010000715.1:0-2410 GCA_965365235.1 uncultured bacterium | reverse complement strand
CATCCGCATCTTCATCCGAGTCTCTCCCTCTGTTTCGGGTGCCGTGGATCCCCGGTTCTTCAGATTCTCCCGGCACTTCCTCGTCAGCGAAGTGGCGCGACCGCCGGGGATATTCCCGGGGTGCTGATCACATGACGGTGGAAGGGAGGAAAAGGTAACGGACAGATTCCTCCACCTCCGGAAGACGACACTCAAGGCAAATAACCGCGGCGTTACCTTTCCCCCTCTTCCTGCGTCATCTCTTCAGGAGAGGGAATCGCCATGTGTTGGGATGGGAGGGAAGAGTCGTCGATGGCCTTGCGAGAGAGGCGAAACGAATTGGGTCGGGACGCGCCCGTTGGGGAGCCCTTTGAATGATCTCGCTTGGGCACACTCTGGAGACCTATGTTTCACGCATGGTCAGCCCTGCCGAACGAACCGATGCCCAAGTGGTCAGGGACGTCCTCTCCGGGGATCGGGAGGCCTACCGGATCCTGGTCCGCCGGTACGGGGACGTACTCTACAATCACGCTCTCCGGATGGTGGAGAGTCCCGATGACGCATCGGATCTCGTGCAAAAGTCCCTTGTCAATGGATACCGGAAGCTGGCCAGCTGTCGGGATCCAGACCGGGTCGGAGCCTGGCTTTTCCGGATCCTTTCGAACCTCTCGAAGGATCACCTCCGGAGCCCTCGACGAAAGGACCTTTCCCTGGACCATCTTCCGGAGGTCTCTACCGTCGGCCGCGACCCACTGGAAGCGGTCCAAGCACGGGAGGTCCAGGGCCGTCTTCGACGTGCGTTGCTACAGCTTACCCCCGAACAGCGAGAGGCGTTCTTGTTGAAGCATGTGGAGGGTCGACCCTATGAGGAGATGGCCGCAGTCCTGGATGTGTCCGTGGCGTCTTTGAAGATGCGGGTCCATCGTGCTCGAGAGACCCTGCAGGAGTTGTTGGAGGATTTCCGATGAAGGACGAATTGCACCGACATCTGGATGGCGAGATCCCGCTGGACCAGCTAAGCCCGAAGGCTCGGGAGGGCGCCGAAGCATGGGAGCGTCTACTTGATCCATTCCGTATCGAGTCGGCCCCCAAATCTGTACCTCCGTGGCTCGAAACCCGTGTCATGGCGGAGATCGAGGCTCTTCCGGCACGCACCGGTTGGAGGAGACTCGCCGACTGGATGACCCGTTCAAGAGAGGTCCGAGTCTCACCTCTCTCGGGTGGACTGGTGTCGGCGGCCCTGGCCACGGTGCTCCTTCTGACCTGGACCGTGTCGGAGTCACCGATTCCGAGGACCGAAGTCGGCGGGGACCCGGATTCCACTCTCCTTTTGGCGGCCGACCAGGGAGCCATCGCCATCTACGTACAATTCGCCCTTGATGCCCCGGGAGCAGCTTCGGTTTCAGTGGGAGGCGACTTCGATGGGTGGGAAGGCTCCCATCCCCTCACCGATGCGGACGGTGACGGAGTTTGGACGGGTCGAGTTCCAGTGAGACCAGGATTGCACGCATACATGTTCCTGGTGGATGGATCCTCATGGGTGACTGATCCCAGAGCAGACCGCTACGCCGAAGATGGCTTTGGGAATCGGAACGCCCTTCTGGCCGTGGCGTCTCCGTCGGCATGAACCGTCAGCTCCTGTTCCGGGAATGGGCCTGCCGATTCGGGATTGGGCTCCTTTTGGGCCTCTCTGTAGCTCCGGCCTCCGCTCAGGGAGGAGAGGTCTCTCTGGAGATCGGGGGGTCGGCCCTTCAACCTCCGGCAGGAGTGGAGGGAGAGCTTGCTCGGTTCTTTTCAGGGGGGATTCGGGCGACGCGCTTTTGGGCCAATGGATCGGGTGTATTCGCGAGTCTCCTTGGCGGTCGGGCGCTGGAGGAGGGACAGGGGGGTGACTTCCTCTCCGGGACCCTGGAGGGAGTTCTGTGGTGGGAAATGGGTGCCGGTTGGTCTCTGGGTTTGGAGGGGAAGGGGTTCGGATTTGAGGTCCAGGAACCCTTTCCCTACCGAGCCTTCGGCGCGGAGGGGGGACCGGGCGTCCGTTTCTCATCGAGGAACCTCCTGGCCAGGCTCCAGGGAGTCGTAGGAACCGGGTGGTCCAAGACCAGGCTCATCCTGGACCAGGGGGACCAGGTGGTTGAGGACGAGCTGTGGCGGTACGGAGCCACGGCGGAGGTCCTTACCGGGAATGCACGCCTCATGGCCGGTGTCTCTGCCGGGATCCACGAAAGCCTGGGCGGAAGCTACCAGTCCGGAGGGTTACGTCTCATCGCCGGGTTCGGAGGGCCGGCTCTTGAGCTGAGAGTGGACAGCTGGAACACCCCAGCCGGGACAGAAACCACCGGTGGGCTGGCGTTTGTCCTCCCGTTCGGAGGGTGGACGGTCCGAGGGGTCGCCGGCAGAACCGAGCCTGACCCGCTCACCCTGACGGAAC
>CBDUAX010000714.1:0-2411 GCA_965365235.1 uncultured bacterium | reverse complement strand
TACGGGGGCCGAGGTGGAATCACCGCACGACCCAAGGAGGGGGACCAGAAGGAGGAAGCTGGTGCCAAGAAGCCTGGATTTCATCTGTATTGCTCGAGTCTTTCTCAAGTTTGGAGGGACCGCCCCCGCCGCCCTGGGATCCGAATCCGGAGAATTCGGCGCCCCTGATAACGAATACGGTTCCGACGACCCGAAAATGGCAACAAAAACGGTGCCATGGGTCCAGGTTGAAAACCCCTGGTCGATTGGTGGAGTTCCACCGTATCCCGGGTTGCACATTCGGCGCTTTGGCGGCTCCACACCGGGAGGGGGCCGGGGGGGAGTCGCTGGAGGGCGCCTGAGGGTGGGCAGTTAGGGGAGCGGGGACGGTGGGTCGGCTAGGTCAACCCGTCCACAAGGAGGGGGAGGACCGCCCCCGAGCCTCCCTTGAGCGATAGCGCCGCAACACCGGAAAGGGGGGTTTCTGTGGGGTTGATCTCGATGATGGATCCACCGCCCTCCAGGGTGGCCAGGGGCACAGAGGCCGCCGGTTGGACCAGGGCACTGGTCCCCGCCACGAGGCAGAGAGTGGCCGACCGGGCCGCCTCAAACGCATCACCCAGAATCTGAGCGTCCAGGGATTCTCCGAACCAGACCACATCCGGCCGCAACAGGGACCCGCAGACCGGACACTTCGGCAGGACCGCCTCGCTTTCCCACTGAATGGGGTCCCGATGGGGAATTTTGTAGGTGCAGGTGGTGCATTTTACCCGGAATATTGACCCGTGGACCTCCAGGGGCAGGGCAGGGGCGGGGTCCTCCGCTCCGGCAACCTCCCGAGCCGCGGCTTCATGCAGGCCATCCACGTTCTGGGTGACGATCCTGACCGTCCTGCGCCCCAATGCCAGCTCGGCAAGGGCGTAATGGCCTGGATTGGGGGCGCAGGCGGCGATCTTCCCTCGCCGCCAGTCATACCATTCCCAGACCATTCGCGGGTCCCGACGAAAGGCTTGTGGGGTGGCGAGTTCCTCGGCCCGGTGGTTCTTCCACAGTCCATCCTCCCCACGGAAAGTGGGGACCCCCGATTCGGCGCTTACTCCGGCCCCGGAGAGCACACAAACTTTCTCCGCGTCGGCCAGGAGCCGTCTGGCCGCCTCCAAACCGTCGATTCGTTCGCCGTCAGACATGATCCCTCCGTTGGAAAGCCCATGCGAAAAGCCCCCACCCCAGGAGAAATGCCACCCCTCCCACGGGTGTAATGGCCCCAAGCCACCGAACCCCCGAGAAGACGAGGGCGTAGAGGCTTCCGGAAAACACCAGGATGCCGACCACGAAGGCCCAGCCGGCCCCACGCCCCCGGAAGCCCGGGAAGGCCGCTGAGACCGCCACCAGGAGTAGGAGGGCCAGGGAGTGGTACATCTGATACCGGACGGCGGTCTCGAAGGTGGCAAGGTCAGAAGTGGGCATGCGCCCGTTCAACCCATGAGCTCCGAAGGCCCCGAGGGCAACCGCCAAAAGGGCAGTCAGAGCCCCGATCGATCCGAACAGTCGAATGTCCAAATGGTTGTTTTTCATAGACTAAACTCGTCTTATCTAACCTTCTTTCGGACTTCATCGGGAGGTCCTGAAAGGATGGGGTTCTGCGCCTGTTTTCGCCAGGGCCCCGAGGTGGAGCCGATGAGGTTCCAGCCGCCGACTTGCGCTCGTCGATTTTTGGGGGACCTTTCCGGGGTCCCGTTGGTGCCGGGGCCGAGGCCAGCCAGGTGAGTTGGCGGCCCCTTCAACAGAACCCTGGAACCAGACATTGGCCACATCCGCTCCCCCAGGCCCCGCCCAACCCGCTTCTGAGGGGATTCTGACCCGCGGTTCGGTTCGCCGGGCGGCGTCCGTGGCCGGGATCGTGGCCCTGGCCCACGGAATCAATGACGGATACGCCGCCTTCCTTTCTCCGCTTCTCCCCAGGATCATGGAGAAGATGGAGCTCTCCATCACCCTGGCCGCCACCCTGGCCATGACCCTCTCGCTGGCAGCCTCTCTCCTTCAACCCCTTATGGGTTACCTGGCGGACCGCCATGGGCGCAGGCTCTTCGTGGTCTTGGGCCCTCTCCTTTCCGGGGTATTCCTCTCCATGGTGGGGCTCGCCCCGACCTTCTGGATCCTTGTTGGATTTCTCCTGCTGGGGGGGTTGGGGAGCGCCACGTTCCACCCGCCGGGGGCATCCTATTCCGCCAGGGTCTCCGAGGGGAAGGGAAGCGGACTCCGGATGTCCGTCTTTTCCCTGGGAGGCAGTCTCGGCTTCGCCATCGGACCCTTGGTGGCGGTGGGGATCGTGGCAGGGGTCGGACTCGAGGGCCTTTGGGTAGCCATGTTTCCGGGTATGGTGGTGGCGCTGCTGCTGTGGCGGATGCTCCCGAAACATGGCTACCCAAAGG
>CBDUAX010000713.1:0-2413 GCA_965365235.1 uncultured bacterium | reverse complement strand
CCAGATCGACTCCTGGAACAGGACATGGACCTTCTTCGACTGGAACCTGCGTCCGTATCAGACTGAGCCAACGCCCAGGAAGCACGCGGCGCGGTAGGGGATCCCTGGCCGGGGCCGCATCGGGCGGCCCCGGCCTCGAGGCCATGGACTCCGCTTTTCAACGGGCTTCACAGCCGACTTTCCCTGTTCCGGCGGTACCCCGCCTGGAGCCCCCTGCCTACCGGATCGGTTGGAAAGCGTCGAACAAAAGCTCTCCTCTGGAGATCGTTCCAAGAACTCTCCCTTCCAGGAGGGCGCCCGGATCGGTGCTTCCCACGACAAACGGATCCAGATCCAGAACCGTCAAGTCGGCCCACATTCCTTCGCGAACGATGCCTGTCTGGTTCTCAAGGAACTCCGGGTAGGCCCCCCACACGGTATAGCCCCGAATGGCTTCTTCCGGGGTGAGGGCCTGCTCCGGATACCACCCCTCGGTGGGTTGCCTCTCCTTGTCTCGGCGGGTAATGGCGGCGTGAAGCCCATAGAAGATGTCCCAATCGGACCCGGGCAGGTCTGAGTTCAAGGCCAGCCGGACCCCGTGTTCCCGCATGGTTCGCCATGCGTATGCACCTCTGATCCTCTCGGGGCCGACCCGGTCCTCGGCCCACGTCTTGTCCTCGGCTACGTGGGGCGGTTGCATCGATGCGATGAGGTTCATCTCCGCGAAGCGCGGAAAGTCCTCGGGGTGGACCACCTGGGCGTGGACAACCTTGTTCCGAAGAGATTCCACCCCCGAACCCTCCGCCAGCACCCCCTCCAGAAAATCCAGGGTCTCCCGGTTTCCCGCGTCCCCGATGGCATGGATCTCGGCCTGGAACCCTGCCAGCATCATTCTTCGAACCAGATTCTGGTCGAACCCATAGTCCTCTCCCGCGGTGCCGCGGTGCCCCGGCCTGTCCGAATAGTCCTCCAGCATCCGGGCGCCTCTGGATCCCAAGGCGGCGTCGTAGAAGGCTTTCACGGACCGGGTCCTGAGCATCGATTCGGTGTCGGAATCGGGCCCCCTCTCCAGCCATTCCTCGCACAGATCGGAGTCCCGGGCTGCAAGCATGGAATAGACCCGGATCGGGAGACGGCCCTCAGATTCCAAACGCTCGAAGGCCTCCTGGTAGCGCCCGTCGGATCCTGCCTCATGAACCGAGACGTACCCGGCCTCGGCCAAAACCTGGAGGCCTGCCACCACATGCTCCATAGTCTCTTCCACGGTGGGAAGGGGGATGGAATCCTCCAGGAGGAGAATCGCCCGGTTCAGAAGGACCCCTTCGGGATTTCCATCTGAATCCCGGAGGAGCTGGCCTCCCGACGGCTCCGGTGTGCTGCCATCCACTCCGGCCCTCTGGAAGGCCATCCGGTTCCCCCACCCCGCAAAGCCATGTAGGCTTCTCAGATAGACGGGGTGGTCGGGTACTTTCTCGGAAAGGAGATCCATGGTTGGGTAGTCGTTGGCCCAGGCTCCTTCGTCCCAGCCCGACCCGAGAATCCATGTGCCAGGGGGGACCTCCGCCGCCCGAGCTTCGGCCAGGGCCACGGCTTCCTCCTCCGTCTCCACTCCCACCAGATCGATCTGGGAGAGAAACTGCCCCAGCTGTACCACGTGGACGTGGGACTCGATGAGCCCGGGGATGACCGTGGCGCCGTCCAGCTCGACCACCCGGGTAGCGGGCCCACGGTAGGCTTCCGCTTCGACGGCACCACCCACGTAGGTGATCCTGTCTCCGGTCACCACCACCGCCTCCGCAACGGGATGCCACCCGCTACCCTCCTCGAATGGAGCATCCGCCGCCGGATTCCCCCGAAGATCCGGTTCGCCCCAATCCAGGGTATAGACCCGACCGCCCGTCAGGATCAGATCGGCCGCGGGGCCGACGTCGGTGCAACCCAGACCCGGCAACAAGGCCATTGCCACAGCGAAAAGGATAAGGCGCTTCATTGTTGATCTCCCCTTTGCCCGAGAGCAGGTCGGATGGTATCGGGGGCCTTGTAGGCCTTCCCCATCTTGGGGGCTATTATGCGGGCTCCCGAGAACGCAGGCCACAGGAACCGGCCCGACATTTCCACTCAAGGTGAGGACAACCTATCCTCGGATTCTCGGCGTCAAAGATCCTGACTCGGGTTAAGGTCCCGTCCGGAGCGATCCGACCTTCCCTTGAGCTGCGACCTCCACCGACTCGGCGCCGGGGCCCCAGGAAGGAAAGAATGAAAAAACGATTCCGCAGCTCAACGGTCCGTCTCTGGGCTCTTCTCCATGCCCTGACGCTCGGGTGCTTCGCCCCCGGGATGGCCCAAGACACAAATGCCTCCGAACCGGAACGCTTCCGAGTTTCCCGGATCAGGGAGGAGGTCCGGGTGGATGGTGTCCTGGACGAACCCGAAT
>CBDUAX010000712.1:0-2416 GCA_965365235.1 uncultured bacterium | reverse complement strand
GGGATCCTACCCGCCGGTATGCTTGCACTCGATCTGGCTCGGGTGGAGGCAGGGTTGGTGCTCATCGGGGTCGACTACGTGCCAGCGAACCAGGCCGTCATCGAGGACCGGAAATCTTCTCCCTTCGAGTTGGGGCTGGGCTGGGCCGTCAAGCTGGATGGGGACTGGTTCGTGGGGCGAGACGCCCTTGCCGCTGAGAAGAAGCGAGGGCCGGAGTGGGAGCTACGGGGCCTGGAGATCAGCTGGGAATCCCTGGAATCTCTCTACGCGAAGGTAGGACTCCCACCCCAGCTTCCCTCGCAAGGGTGGCGCACAAGCGTGCCCGTCTACAGCGGCAAAACCCAGGTGGGTTACGCCACCAGCGGATGCTGGTCCCCCCTCTTGAAGAAGACCATCGCTCTGGCCCATCTCCGATCCGGGCACGCCTCCATTGGAAATTCCCTCCACGTGGAGGTCACGGTCGAACACGAGCGCAAGAAGGCCGAGGCAACGGTGGTGGAGACACCCTTCTTCGATCCTCCCCGGAAGCGCAGCACCCCGGAGGCCTCGGAATGAGCGCGAGTCGGTACGACGCCATCATCGTCGGAGGGGGGCATAACGGGCTCGTGACCGGGGCCTATCTCGCCCGGGCCGGCAGAAGGGTTTTGGTTCTGGAGAAGCGCCATGTGTTGGGAGGCGCGGCGGTGACCGAGGAGATCTACCCGGGGTTCAAATACACGGTGGCCTCCTACGTGGTGAGCCTGCTTCGACCCGAGATCATTCGGGACCTCGAGCTCCCGAAGCACGGGCTCCGAATCCTGCCGTTGGAGAGCACGTTCACGCCCCTTCCGAACGACGATTACCTGGTGCGCTGGGGAGATCACGATCAAACGCGTCGGGAGATCTACCGGCATTCACCCCGGGATGCCGACGCATACGACGAGTTCGGGAAGCTGATGTACCAACTGGCGGTGGCGGTGAAACCCATACTGGCTATGGTGCCGCCGGACCCGACATCCCTGAGTCCCAAAGACGTTTTGGGATTCCTCAAGCTCGGCAAGCACTTCCGGAGCCTGGGTCACGAGCAGTTCCACGCGCTGCATAAGCTTTTGACGATGAGCTCGGCGGACTACCTCGACGAGTGGTTCGAGACCGAGTCCTTGAAAGCCACCATGTCTGCCAGTGGCATTATCGGCACTTTCCTCGGGCCTCGATCGCCGGGGACGGCTTACGTGCTGCTACACCACTACATGGGAGAGATCGACGGGGCCATGCGGGCCTGGGGGTTCGCCAAAGGTGGAACGGGCGGGGTCACCGCGTCCATCGCTTCGGCTGCCCGAGCCCACGGGGCAGAGATAAGGACCGAGGCCGGAGTCCATCATGTGTCAGTGAAGGGCGGGAGAGCCTCCGGAGTCGTCCTGGACGACGGGACCGAGTATACGGCTCCCGTTGTGGTTTCGGCCCTGGACCCGAAGCGGACCTTCCTGCAACTGGTGGACGAAGAGCAGCTTCCGACCGACTTCGTTCGAGACATCAAGCGCTTCAAGATCCGGGGCTCTTCGGGGAAGGTGAACCTGTCCCTCCGAGAGGTCCCGGACTTTACTGCGCTGCCCGGCGTGGGTCCGCTACACAAAGGGGCCATTTCCATTAGCCCCAGCATCGAGTACCTGGAGCGGGCCTACGACGAGGCGAAGTACGGGGAATTCTCCAGTCGGCCCTACATGGACGCCATTCTCCCATCCAAGCTCGATCCGGGCATGGCGCCCCCTGGAAGACACGTCATGTCCATCTTCGTGCAGTATGCCCCGTCCGACCTCCGGGGCGGGTGGGATGAGACCAAGCGGGAGGCGTTCGGCGACGCGGTCATCGACACCCTGGCCCAATTCGCTCCCAACCTCCCCGATGCGATCCTTCACCGTCAGGTGCTGACACCCTGGGACATCGATCGTGACATGGGGCTCACCGACGGGAACATCTTCCACGGGGAGCTCTCCCTTCATCAGCTCTTCTGTATGCGGCCGACCGTTGGGTACGCCGATTTCACAACGCCCATCGAGAGCTATTACCAGGCCGGCTCCGGGACGCATCCGGGGGGTGGCATCACCGGCGCTTCCGGACGACTGGCCGCGCTACGCATTCTCCAG
The DNA here is from genome assembly GCA_965365235.1 of uncultured bacterium. GTDB lineage: Bacteria > Gemmatimonadota > Gemmatimonadetes > Longimicrobiales > Gaopeijiaceae > CBDUAX01. The sequence continues at coordinate 293 of CBDUAX010000712.1, read as the reverse complement.
GACAGGCCCCGATGAGTGGAAAATTCGATACGATCGTCGTCGGGGCCGGCCACAATGGGCTCGTCGCTGCCGCGTATCTGGCGAAGGCGGGCCAGAAGGTGCTGGTCCTTGAGCTGCGGGACCGGGTAGGGGGTGCAGCCTCCACCGAGGAGGTCTTTCCGGGTTTTCGCGTGGATACGGGCGCCCACCGCATCGGCGGGCTGAGCCCAAAGGTGGTGGACGATCTGGCACTGGCCAGCCACGGGCTGAACGTGCTGGATGCCGACCCATGCGTCTTGGTCCCGACTCAGGAG
>CBDUAX010000711.1:0-2427 GCA_965365235.1 uncultured bacterium | reverse complement strand
TCCCCCACTGAGACGCGATGAACCCCCGGTTTTCAAGGCGGCCCAGGGCCGGATAGAGCGATCCCTGCTCCAGCGCCAGCAGGCCTCTGGAGGTCTCCTCGATGCGAAGGAGGACCCCATAGCCGTGGGTGGGCCCCAGGGAGAGAGCCTTCAGAATGAGCATGTCCAGCGTGCCCGGAAGGAGCTCCTTCGTGATGAGCACAAAAACCTCCGGCCGTGTCGGGCCGTAGAGAGAAAAAGGACGCAACGATGTAGGGGTGGTCAGTCCCGGAGAGTAAAAAGTAAACCCTCTCTCCTAGATTAGCTAGGAGAAAGTTTTGCGCATCGGAGAGGGAAGCTTCAGGGGTGCCAAGCCCACTCCAGAAGGCCCGGCCCCTCTACCGGGGGTTCAGCCGGTCCCCCCGGGTCTCTACCGGATCTTCCGAAACCTCAGATCCCACACCCGGCTCTGGCTCCCGCTCATGGCTTCGATGCGGCCCCGGGCGTCCCGCCGGAACAAGAACAAGCTCCCGCCCACCCCGAAAGCATCGGGGTAGAGGGGCCTCATGGTCTGCTCCTGCCCCCATCGATTCTTCAGGACCAGCCCACCGTCCCGTAGCTCGACGGTGTAGGTGGCCTCCGCCTCGTCGCTCCGGAAGGTCCCCAGGTACTCCCGTAACTCGTCGTCCGTGGGCTCAAAATCGGCCACCGGTTCCATGCGGATGTTGTCGTTGTCCGGATTCAGGGTGGCGGCCGGCCGGCTCTGGGCCATGGGGGTGCCGTCGAACTCGAGCACGGTGCCCCGGGCCGATTCGAACCGGGTCTCGCTCACAGGCACGAGCTCCGTCCCGGCGGCCAGTAGCCGGTCGTCCCTGGCGGCAACGAAAAAGAGTGTGCCTTGCCGGGCTCCATCGGTGATTCGGTACCCGCCGACGAAGGATTCCAGCCGGCTCCGGGACATCTGGATGGCCGTGGGAAGTACGGGGGTTGGTGGCTCCACGACCGCATCTCCCAGATAGAGATCGGCCACTGAGTAGGCATACCGGCCGGCGTTCCCGCTGGATGCGTTGCACATGACGGCCACGGCCAGATCTTGATCCGGAAACCGCGTCAGCTGTCCCCGGTACGCCGCCGTGGAGCCGCTGTGGTAGACCTGATTGAGACCTTTGTAGGTCCCGACGAAGAGGCCGCCGGCGTAGGAAATGGTCTGGCCGGAGTTGAGGACCCCCTGGCGATGCATCTCTTCGATGTATCGAGGACCGCCCAACTCACCGGTCTCCAGGTTCTGGGTGAAGCGGAGGAGGTCCTCCACCGTCGTGAGGAGCCCACCGTTGCCATGGACGTCCTCGAAGGGCATGAGCATGGACCACTCCCCACCCTGACCTCGCCGATAGGCGATGGCCCGGTCCTTCACGATGCGGTTGAAGTCGTCCCGCCACTGGGTTCGGGTCATCCCCAGAGGCTCGAAGATCCGCTCCTTCGAGAACTGGGTGAAAGGGATCCCTGAAACCCTCTCCACCAGGATTGCTTGGAGGTTGTAGCCGGTATTCGTGTAGGAGTAGTACTCCCCCGGAGGGTAGTTCAGCGACAGCTGTCGGCTGGCGATGTCCAGCACATGCGTGTGGTCGTGGGCCCGCCGTGTCCTTGGCCATCCCTCGATCCCGGCCACCGATCCCCAGTCCCGTAGCCCACTGGTGTGGTTCAGGAGATGTCGAACAGTGATCACCTGGCCGTAATCCGGAAGTTCTGGGATATACTCCCGGATGTCGTCGTCCAGGGAGAGCTTCCCGTCCAGGGCCAGGAGGATCGTGGCCGTGGCGGTGAACTGTTTCGCCACGGACCCGGGTTCGAAGATGGTCTGGGGCTGGTTGGGGACATCGTGCTCCAGGTCTGCCATCCCGTAGGCCCGAAGGAGGATGGGGTCCCCTTGGAAACTCACGCCAACCGCGCACCCAGGAGTTCGAGTGTCGTCGTGGTCAGCGAAGATGGAATCGATGGCAGCCAGGTCGACGTCGGGGGGAGGCTGTTGAGCTTCGACCTCACCGAAACCGAGGGTCCCGATGCCGATGAAGGAGAAGAGGCAGAGGAAGGATAGGATCCGAATCTTCATGGTCGTCACCTCGGAGTGCCCAGCGTTGCGGAGAGGGCCAAAGAGCCATTCCGGAATGTGAGCGGGTGTGGGAGGTTGGGCAATTTCCCGCCGTCACCCGCCCGCCGTTGTGCGCCGAGGGAAAAATCCCGACCTTCGACCTCCAGGAATTCCAGAGGGCTCACCCGACGCCGACCCGGAGCTTTGGAGTCCTCATGCGTGGGGGTGAGACCGGCCGACGGACCCTTCTTTCACCTTTCCTGTAACAGGGGACGGGATATCCACCGCGGCTTTGTCCGTCTCCACCTCTAGAATAGGATCCCCTTCTTTCACTTCATTTCCGACTGAAACGAGGACGG
>CBDUAX010000710.1:0-2451 GCA_965365235.1 uncultured bacterium | reverse complement strand
ATCAGTCCCCTGCCTCTCCAGCCGGCACGGGTGTTACAGCCCCACCAAGGGCCGACCCGACCATTTTCGATTTCAAAGCCTCGGCCACCGAATACACAACCGGAACCACGATGAGCGTCAACAGGGTTGCCACCAACAGCCCACCGATGACCGCGATAGCAAGGGGGGCCCGGAGGTCGGCCCCACGACCGATCCCCATTGCCATGGGCGTCAGGCCCAGAACCGTGGTCACGGTCGTCATGACGATGGGACGGAGCCGTACCCGCCCTGCCTCGAGAATGGCTTCCCGAAGGGCCATCCCCTGGTCCCGCGCTTGATTGATGAAATCCACCTTCACAATGGAGTCGTTCACCACAATCCCAACGAGAATGACCGAACCGATGAGGCTCATGGTGTTGATCCCCTCTCCCGTGAAGAGGAGAGCCAACACAGCCCCGACCACGGCCAGGGGGACAGCCATGAGAATGGTGAACGGGTGGACGAAGGATTCGAACTGGGCCGCCAGGATCATGTACACCAGGAGGAGGGCCAGACCAAAAGCGAAGGCCAGGTCTCTGAAGGACCTCCGCATCTCTTCGTTTTCTCCACCTACCTCAACCCGGACCTCACGATCGGGGGGAATTTGGGTAAGGGCGTTTCGGACCGACGCGATGGCACCATCCAGCCCGCCGGCCACCACGTCGGCATACACGGTGACCACCCGCCCCTGGTCCTCTCGATGGACCTCCGCCGGGGCCACCGCCTCCCGCACCGATACCAGCTCCCGAAGAGGCACTCCCTGGATCAGAAGGTCCTGGAGCGTTTCCTGGGCATAACGAAGGGAATCGGGAAGGCGGACCACGATTCCGATCTTTCGGTCGAAGTCCACGAACTCGGTGGCCCGATCCCCCCGCATGGCCTGCTCCACCGTTTCAGCGATGGTCCGCGGATCCACGCCGTACCTGGCGGCGACGTCTCTCAAGATCTCAACCTGGATCTCCGGCTGACCTCGCTCGGTCCCGAGGCGGACATTCCCGATCTCCGGAAGCCCATCCAGGAGCCGCTGGATTTCTTCAGCCCGGGGGAAGGTACGGTTCAGGTCCTCACCCCGGACGCGAACGGCGATGTCGGCATCCACACCTCCAAGAATCTGGCCCAGGGCCGTTGCCTGCCCCGTTTCGAAAGAAAGAACGGCATTCGGGAACCGACTCTCCAAGGCCCGGACCCTCTCCAGGACCTCCTCCGTGGGGGTACGACCGTTCAGGCGGACCTGGAACAAGGCCGTATTGACCCCTGAGCTCTCTTCGCTCTCCGCATACGAGCGAACGTCCTTTCCGATTCGAGAGAATACGGCCTCCACGCCTGGATCCTCCAGGAGCGCCGCTTCGATCTGGTCGCCCGTCTCCGCTGTGGCCTGGAGTGAGGTTCCCTCCGCCAACTCCAGACGAACATCGAAAGACCCCTGATCCACGGCAGGGAGCAGGTCCCTGTCCAGAAGGCCGGCGATGAGAACAGATCCCACCAGGGTGAAGAGGGAGAGGTAGAGCACCCTGGCTCGATGGTCCAACGACCATTCCAACGCCCGGTGGTAGTGACCGGCGAATACCTCGAAACGGCGGTCGAACGCTCGGATGAGGGGCCCGAAGGTTCTGGAGAGAATCCGGCCGATAGACTCGCCCCAGAACCCCAGAAGCTGTCTCAGCACACTCCAGAGGAGCGCCAGGAAGACGAAGGGGGCTCGAAGGACCCAAAGGAGGCCTCGGCCGGTCTTGCGGAAGAATCCGCCGCTCTTTTCTTCCACTTGAGGTGAAGGACCGACAGCGGCGGCACCTCCGCCGGTGAGATCGAATCGGGCCGCCAGCGCCGGGAGGAGGGTGAGGGCGACGACGAGAGAAGCCAGGAGTGAAAAGGCCACCGCTAGGGAGAGGGATCCGAACAATTCGCCGGCCACCCCCTCCACGTAGATGATTGGGCCAAAGACACTGATGGTCGTAAGGGTCGAAGCCGTAATGGCCCGCTGTACTTCTTCGGCCCCCTTTCCTGCGGACATCAACGCCCCTTCACCCAACTCTTCCCGATGCCGGAAGATGTTCTCCAGGACCACGATGGAGTTGTCCACCAGCATCCCCACCCCAAGGGCCAGGCCCCCCAGGCTCATGATATTCAACGAGACGTTGAACGCCTCCATCAGGGCGAAGGTCCCCACCACAGAGATAGGGATGGCCAGAGCGATGGCCACCGGATAGCGTGGGTCACGGAGAAAGAGGAATAGAACCAGGAAAGCCAGGATTCCTCCGAACACCAACGCCTGGACCACGTTGGAGATGGAGTCGGCGATGAAGCCTGCCTGGCTGGACGCCACATCCAGCTGGTAGTCCGGATACTCCTCCGTGAGTTGGTCCAACGTTCCCTGTACGTCTTCCGCCACCTGAACGGTATTGGCGCCGGACTCCTTGAAGACGAGAATCCCTA
>CBDUAX010000709.1:0-2454 GCA_965365235.1 uncultured bacterium | reverse complement strand
AAAACCTGACCCAGGAGGCGGCCGACGAGGCTACCGCTCCCGGGACATCCGGGCCCCAAGATAGCCAAGCCGCAGAATCGGCCGACTCAGGGGGCCTTCTTCCGAGGTCTTTTCCCACGCCTGGGCGCGAGCTCCTGGAACCCGCCGGAGCGATGGATCTGGACCAAGCTTTCCAGAGCGTCGCCAGAGGCATCCGATATGAACCGTATCCGGGGGTTCTCCGGGGGCCCGAGAAGACGGCGCTGATGGGGAGTGGGAACGATCTGGATCAGGCCATACTCCTGGCAGAAGTCCTGGAGCGGGCGGGGTATCGGACCCGGTTCGCTCGAGGTTCGCTGGAGCCGGAAAACCAGGCGATCCTCCTTCGTGGGATGACGCCCCCAATCCTTCCCGGCTTCACCTTCACTCCGGATTTCAGGCCCTACGACCCCTCCTCCGACTCGGACCTCATAGCCCTCACCCGCGACCATTTCTGGGTGGAGGTGTTCCAGACACCGGAATGGCTTCCCCTCGATCCTTCCTTCCCCAGGGCTGAACCGGGCGAGGCCTACGCCTTGCCTCAGGAATGGTTGGAGAAGATCCCAGAGGAGCTTTACCAGAGAGTCAGGATATCGTACCACGAGGAGACCCTACTTGGGGGTGAGAAGGAGCTCGGCGTTGTCGAAGGGACGGTTGCTGAGCTGGGCCTTATCCCCATCTCCCTCTCTGTGCGAAGTATTCCACAGAGTCCCCAAGGGCCCGTGGACAGAGGGGCATCACCGGGAGGCATCACGGGTGGAATTGCTGGGGCCCTCTCGGGGGGAACCCCTGCGGAAGAGGAACCGGAGACGGTAACCGAAGACGACCTGATAGGGATTTCCTACAAAAGAACGCTGATGGAGGGCGGAGCCGAATCCACTCTTCCCCCCACTTTCCTCCTGGAAGCCGAACGAGACGGGGGTTTGAAAAGGGAGTGGCTCAAGATCGAACTCGCTGCCCCCGGCATTCCGTCGCTGACTTCCATCCGCACCCTTTTCGACTCAGAAAACGACGGGGGGGATCCCGCGGAACCGCCTCCCGTCCGGCGATACACTTTCAGCGTTGTTCCCGGCCCAGTGTCGCACGGCTGGCTCAGGGAAGAGCGCCGCCGATGGGGCGACTACCTCGACCTGGCTCAGTGGTATCGGGAGTTGGAGGCCTCATCGGAGTTGGCCGCTGGGGATGGAGCGACTGAATCAGCCCGGAGGCTCACCGGAATGGAAGCGGCCGCCGGGGTCGGGGCCGGCCATCTGATGGCATTGAGTTACGCGGCCGAGTCGGATTCCCTCAGCCGTCTCGTGGCCGCTTCCACCGGTGTGGTTCCGGTCTGGGCCCGGCCCCGGATCCTCATCGCCTCCTTCGAAACGGCCAGCCTGAATGCGGATGAGTCCGAGTCCTTCGTCAGCCTGGACCTCCGGATCGACGACGTCGAAGCGTACCCGCTACCTGGAGCCCCATCGGCAGGAAGCTACCTTTTCCGGATGGCTCGCGGCCTCCAGAACTCCGTCCTCGAAGGGGCTGTGGTGGCGCATGCCACCGGAATTACTGTCCCTGTCAATACTGCCGGCATCATGCAGTTGGCCGACGAGGAGATGGAGGACGGGCTGGTGGTCGTTTCGGCCGGCGCCAGCGATGCCGCCCTGGCGGAGCTCCAGGACCTTCCCAATCGATGTACACCCCTCATCCAGGATGCCCTTGACCGAGGTCTGGATGTGATCATCCCGAGGCGAGCGATCCGCCTGGCGGGCCTGGAGCGTTGGGGTTGGTGGGAGCTGGACCCCAGGACTGGGGCTCTGATGGGGGTGATGGAGGACGGCCAACACCAGGGAATGGCGGAATACAAGCTGAGCCTGGAGCGGGTCGGACTCAATGACAAGATGGGATGGGGGATCGGGGCTATCGTAGGCGCCACAGGCACCCTCTTCCTGATTTCGGCGAAGATGCTGGAGTATGGTGAAGTCACCGCCGCCATGGTCGCTGAAGTCAAAAAGTGGGCCGAGGCCCTCCTCTGCACCTCCTGTTTCTCCAAAGCCGAGGCCAGCACGAGCCTTTCGACAAGCGTCAACGTAGCCGGAGACTGTTTCAAGAAGGGAGGGCCAAAGGAGGAAGGCGGTGTGAGCGTTCAGGTCTCGTTTTGCGAACAGTACGAGGCAGGATTCAAATGCACCTCAGGCCTCCTTCTGGCCGGCTTGCTGGGAGAGGATCTCCCATCCGGCGGATCGGCCGAAGCCTCGCTGGGGTTCACCTTTGGATGCGCCGATTGGAAGCTGAGCGGGAAGGCCGACGACGGGGGGGTGGAGGTACAGGCCGGAAAAGACAAGCTCAAGGTCGCCGGCGACCGGAAGAAGGGGGGCTGATTTTGATGGGGTTCCCAACTCTATCCATGCTCTCTGTCGCGATCGGCCTATCTCTTCCCCAGGCATGGCCCCAAAATCT
>CBDUAX010000708.1:0-2461 GCA_965365235.1 uncultured bacterium | reverse complement strand
GGCGGATCGGAAAACTCAACCGCCAGGACCCACCCGTCTCCCCGGTACACCTTGAACTTCCCGTCATCATCGGTCGTATACCCAAGGACACGGAAGCAACCCAGGGCGCTGGCACATCCGCCGATGGGGAGGTCCAGCTCTCCGGCCCGCAAACGATGCACCTCCCCCCATGGTACGTCCCAACGCCCGAACCGGTCCTCTGTTTCCTCAACGGCCCACTCAAAGGTTTGGGCGGCACCGGCCCAATCTCCGAGGCCCCGTGGCGTTTCGGTCGGATCGTCGGGAGTCCAGGGCTCCTGGAACTGGACGGAGGAGTCGGTCTCCGCGAAATAACGCTGGGCCCAGATCTCGAAGAGTGTGCTCCCCCGGCTCTCCTTTGCCACCGTGTTGTCCCAGGAATCGATAAGATCGATGGCCCTGGCAATTTTCGGGGCGGGGTCGGAAGCTCTCACGGCCTGGACCAGGTCCTCCTTCACCCGGTCAGCCAGGACCATACCCATGGAGTGCTTCAACTCCACCATGTCTTCCAGGCTCAGGAGATCGTCGGTGTGAACCAGGCCAAGAGAATTCTGGGACCGGAACCGTAGCCGAGGCTCCGGGAAGTTGTCGGGATAGTCGGACCGTTCCAGAGGCTGGTTCAGATTGGTGTAGTAGGGCGGATCGTTGGCGTTCTGGACGTACCCCCCCGGGGGATTGAGGAGCTGAGGGAGCCCCTCGAAGGGGTAGAGCTCCGTCCACACCTGGTCGCTGGTGGTAGCCAGGACCGGATCATCCGAAAAGGAATGGGGAAGGTCCGGAATCGCTGCGTTCCAGAAGAGGAGGATATTCCCGTCGGCATCGGCGTAGGTGAGGTTCGAAGACACCTTCGCCCGCACGCGCATGGCGTTCTTCCACTCTTCCAGATTCTGCGCCTGCATCATCCGGAGCCACTGCTCGCCGACGCGAAACTGGGTGAGGCGGTGGGTCTTCAATACGAACAGGGTGTCGGCGGCCTCGTACAGGACGGGCCCTAGGGCCGAGAACCGGAACTCCCGGACTTCGGTGGCTATGGAGCTCCCCTCCTGGTATTGGGCCTCCACCCTGCGGGTCTCCAGGGGGATGGACATTCCGTCCAGGAGGTACGCGTCAGGGTCTTCCGGATCCCGGAGGAGGGCGTACACCTGCTCCAGAACCGGATAGTTGTTGGTCGTGGCGAATCCCAGTCGATGATTGAAGCCGCCGATGGTGGTGAACGGTCCTCCCAAACGGAAATCTCCGTAGAAATCCAGGACCCCAGGGACCCGGATGTGGGCCTCGTAGTATCCGGCTGTCCAGGAAAGGTGGGGGTTCCTGAGAAGAAGGGCGTTCCCCGTGGTGGTGCGCTGGGGTCCGAAGGCCCAGGCATTGGACCCGACCTCCGGGTCCCCCTCCCCTTGACGCTGTGCCCAGGCCATCCAGGCCCCCAACTCATGGCTGGGAACGGAGGGGGAGTGTGGGTCGAGGTCGGAGGACGAGAGGGCGGAAGGGGAAGGCGGGCTGAGGTCGGCGGACGAATGGGCGGAAGCGGTCTCAGGATCCAGGGCCCGGGACCGAAGGAACTCCCGCACCGCACCCGCGTCCCACACCCCGATGTCACGGGCCGCGATGTCGTGAGCAGAAAAGTCGTCCGGGACCCAGTCCGGGAGCACGTCCCGGTACACCCGGGCGAAGTCGTTCATCCCCCGGGCGAATCCATCCAGGACCTGTCGCACATCGGCGGGGAGTCGGTGATAGGTCCACGCCGCGTAGTCGTGGGCCATCCGACCCGGGAAGTCCCCTCCCACCGCTTCCCGCCCGAATGCCAGGCCCATCCGGCCATTGGACTGGAGAATGGCCTCTGGTACCTGCTCCCGGTAGTCCTCCATCATGACCCAGGCCAACCCGTACCCTGCCCCGGCCAGTTCCTCAGCCAGGATGTGAGGCACACCGTACTCGGTTCGCCGAATCTCTACCTGCCGGGCCAGCGGATCGATGGGCTCTCCCGGTTGTCCAACCATGGGGGCCGGGGAAGGGTCCTCTTTCGCTTGGACAACCGGCGGGGTCGGGGCACCTATATCGGGCGACGAGCCTCCCGATGGCAGGCTCTGACAGGCCAGGCCGCCGGCCAGGAGGGGGAGGAGGATTCGGACGGAATAGAGGCGAGCCATAGGGGTGTCCCGGTGCGCTGAGTGATGGCTGACTGGGGAGAGCCCACGACGGTACGTCTGAAGGCGGACGAGCACGCCGTTTTCGATGGGCAGAGTAAAAAGAAAGAGAAGGAGGGGAAAGGTGGGGGCACCAGATCCAAGGGGAACCGAGCGTAGTCGGCTCCTCGCACTCCAGGTTCGGTGAGGGGGTTCTTTCCTGGGCGTACCCTCTCGGTGGTTGGACTCGGGCCCGGCGGGTCTGCGCGAGGCAGAAGCCTCAACGCAGAGTGATCACGTCGATGATCCCGGCCATATAC
>CBDUAX010000707.1:0-2462 GCA_965365235.1 uncultured bacterium | reverse complement strand
CTGCCCGACGATCTCCACGGTGAGTTTTTGTGCCGACGTCCGTTCTACCCCGCCGGCGAGCCCGAGGGTGAGGAAGCTGAGGATGGCTTTACCGGCCCCCCGGAACTTCATGGACCGGTTCCTTCCTTTGCTCCCCAGGAAGACGAACTCCTCCGCATGGTAGACGGTGTGAGCGATGAAGTATTTCCCCGGCTTCCAATCGGGCCTCGGGCTCACTTTGTTGGCCACACCCAGAAGGTTGTCGATCTGGGTTCCGGTCAGGTCGGGAGTTCGGAGGAAGTACCCCTCCTCTCCGGAGAAGGCGATCTTCAACTCGGCGTCGGCGCCCAGGTCGAGACGGGCCAGGGAGACCTCGGCGCCGCCCTGAATGACATGGTTCCGGACCCCCACGGCGTTCAGACGTAATCCTCCGAACTTCAGAGCCGGCTCGGGGGTGAAGGGAACGTCGAAGTCCTTCAACCCGGCCACCGGATGAAAGACACCATTTTGGAATACCAGGACGTCTCCGAGGGCGATATTCGTTCCCGGAGGCCACACGGCCCGAAAGCTCATCTCGTTCCGAAGGCGCTTATCGTACTTCTTGGCCAGGCTCATCTGCTCCTCCACGGATTCTGGGTATGGGCGTCCAGGAACCTCTGGGGGGGGGAGGATCCAGCATTCCCTCAACGGCGAACCATGGCCGGAGAGGTCGACCGCATATTGGGTAGTAGGGTTAACATAAAGATCGCCGGGGGTGGGGCATAGGAAAATTTACGCGGGGTCTTTTGGGGATCGGGTTGGGCTGACACGCCTGAGCTTGTGCATTTCCTTCGGCGGGGTGGTGATGGCGACTCAAGCGCAGGAGATGCCGGTCACCGCTCCCTTGTTCCCATCCGAATCCTATCCCATCGTATTCTTTCATCTCCTTCCTCCTGACAAACCGGGTTTCCTCATGAAGAACCTCCTCAGACTCTCCCTTACCTTCGCGCTCCTTTTCTCTGGATTCCCGGCTGCGCCTGCCAGCAGCCAGGATGGAGGGGCGGATCTCGACGCGTTTTGGGCCGAGCTGTCGCGAACCGTCGCCGAGGGTGATTTCGAGGGATACGCGGCGACCTACCACGAGGACGCAATCCTGGTGTCGGGCATCTCCCAGACCTCTTATCCCATCGCTCAGGCGTTGGACGGGTGGAAACAGGGCTTCCTGGATACGGCGGATGGGAAGATGAAGGCCGGCGTCGAGTTTCGATTCACTCAACGGCTTTCCGATGCGACCACTGCCCACGAGACGGGGATGTTCCACTACTGGGTAGTGGACGGGGATGGGGTGCGCTCCGACTCGTTTGTTCATTTCGAGGGACTGCTGGTCAACAAGGGGGGGTGGAAGATGATGATGGAGTACCAGAAGTCACAGGCGACCGAGGCCGAATGGGACGCAGCAGGGTAGGGGCTCGGCCGGTGTCCGGTCCGCCCTTTGTTTCCTTCGAGGCGTCGGAGATCGAGGGCTCGATCCCGCATCGGTTCGAGGCCATGGTTGCCTCCTGGCCCGACCGGCCAGCCGTGTGGGTGGATGGGGCAGAGTGGAGTTACAGGGAGCTGAACCAGCAGGCGAACCGAGTTGCCCACGCTCTTTTGCAGGCCCGGGGCGATGCACCCGAGCCGGTGGCGCTTCTTTTCCCCCAGGGGAAGGAGCTGGAGGCAGCCATCCTGGGCGTGTTGAAGGCCGGGAAGTACTACCTCGGGTTGGACTCCAACTCCCCTCCTGCCTTTCTCAAGGCCACGGTGGCCGATGCGGGGGCCCAAACGGTCCTCACGACCTCCTGCCAGTCGGAGTTTGCCAGGGGGGTCGCCATCGAGAGGGCTTCAGTGCTTGCCCTGGACACCACGGGAGACATCCCAGGCGATCCCTCGAACCCTGGTATCCATACATCCCCGGATGACCTGGCGTACATCTTCTATACATCCGGATCCACGGGTCCCGCCAAAGGCGTGGTGGACTGTCACCGCAATGTGCTCCACAATGTTCTCCGTTATACCAACACCCTTCGGATCGGCCCGTCCGACCGGATGACCTTGCTTCAGTCCGCCTCCTTCAGTGGGTCCGTATCCAGCCTTTTCGGGGCCCTTCTCAACGGGGCATGCACCTGTCCTTTCGATCTGCAGGGGGCGAGTTGGTCCCGGATCGCCCGATGGCTCGTCCATGGGGAGATCACGATTTACCACTCCGTGCCGGCCGTCTTCCGGCGAACGTTCTCCGAAGCTGACGGATTTCCGGGGCTGCGCGTCGTTCGTCTCGAGGGAGATCAGGCCACAAAAGCCGACATCCGGGTTTTCCAGTCTCGGGCGGCCCCCGACGCTTTGTTGGTGAACGGGCTGGGGACGACGGAGACAGGTTTGGCCCGACAGTTCTTTGTCTCTTCCTCCGACGAGGTTCAGAGCAGCGTGGTGCCGGTGGGATATCCGGTCCCGGACATGGATGTGTCCAT
>CBDUAX010000706.1:0-2470 GCA_965365235.1 uncultured bacterium | reverse complement strand
GCGATGGCCACTGGAACACCTATTGCCGCCACGGAGAGGCGCTTCACCAGCTCTGTCGATGACATGAGGAGGCCGTGATCCCTTCAGGGGGTGGTCACCCGCCCGAACCTCCGGTCCCGCCGTTGATAGTCCAAAACGGCCTCAAAGAGGTCTTGGCGTGTGAAATCGGGCCAGAGAACCGAGGTGATGTGGATCTCCGTGTACGCAAGCTGCCACAGCATGAAGTTGCTGATCCTCATTTCCCCTGAGGTCCGGATGAGCAGGTCCGGATCCGGAAGACCTTTTGTAAACAGGGCCCCCTGGAAACGCTCGTCGTCTATGTCGCCTGGATCGAGCCGACCACTGGCCGCTTCTCGGGCCAGAGCCTGGACTGCCCCTATGATCTCTTTCCGGCCCGAGTATGAGATCATCAGGTTCAGCCGCAGCGACTCCCCTCCGGCCGTGAACTCCATGATCCCGTCAACGGCTCTCTTCGTTGCGTTTCCCAACCGGCCCAACTCCCCCAACACCTTGACCTCTACTCCCTGGGTCCTGAGCTCTTCCTTTTCTTTCCGAGCATAGAGCTCCAAGAGAGCCATCAAGGCAGAGATTTCTCGGGGTGGACGGTTCCAGTTCTCCGTCGAGAACGCAAAGAGGGTAAGGGTTTGTATGCCAGCCTCAATCGATCCCTTCACCGCCTCACGGACGGATTTCATTCCTTCACGGTGGCCGGCATAACGAGGGAGGCCCCTTTGCTGGGCCCAACGTCCATTGCCATCCATGATGATGGCGACATGGCCTGGAACGGGGCCGTTCCGTTGGATCTTCTGGAGCGGGTCGGAAGTCATGAAAGGGGAGGGGCCAGCCAGCTCAAATGGCCATGACCTCTTCTTCCTTTTTCTTCAGGAGTTCATCGATGGCATCGCTGTACTCGTGGGTCAGCTCCTCGACCTTGTCCACCTGCCGGCGGCCATCGTCCTCGCCCAACTCATGCTCCTTGACTAGGTCCTGGATGGAGTCCCGCGCCTTATGGCGGGCGTGCCGGATCGAGACCTTCCCCTCTTCCGCCATCTTGTGAAGAATCTTCACGTACTCCTTGCGGCGCTCTTCATTCAAAGGAGGAATCGGGACCCGGATAAGGTTGCCGTCGTTGGACGGGTTCAGGCCCAGATCAGCGGTCAGGATTGCCTTCTCGATCGCGCCGATGAGGGTCTGATCGAAGGGCTGAACCACGATCATGGTTGGATCGGGGGTGCTTATGGATCCGACCTGATTCACGGGCATCTGCGTCCCGTAGGCCTCTACCTTCACCGTGTCCAGAAGGGCCGGCGTGGCTTTCCCCGTTCGGACGGTAGCGAACTCCCGCCGCATGGCCTCGACGGCCGCCTTCATCGCCTGTTCAGCCTCTTTCACGCTCGGCATGGGTCACCTCGACGGTTGGCGTGGTTATTTCTCCAATCGGTTTCTTCAAGAAACCAACGTTCCGATTCGGTCTCCCCGGATGGCGGAAGGGACCGACCCGGCCCGATCCAGATCTAGGACGATGATGGGAAGACCATTGTCCTTGCAGAGCGAAACGGCAGGCGCGTCCATGACGGCCAACTCCTTCGCAACGACATCTTGAAAAGTGATTTCAGGGATGAATTCTGCCGCAGGATCCTTCACAGGATCGGCGGTAAAAACACCGGAGACCTTCGTGGCCTTGATTACCACCGAGGCTTCCATCTCGATGGCCCGTAACGCAGCCGCAGTGTCGGTGGAGAAATAAGGGTTCCCCGTCCCTCCGGCGAAGATCACGACGCGGCCCTTCTCCAGGTGTCGGAGGGCTCGTCTCCGGATGTAGGGTTCCGCAAGCTCATCCATCCGGATGGCAGTCATCACCCTGGTATCCACCCCCTTCTTTTCCAGAAGATCCTGGACCGCAAGGGCGTTGATAATCGTGGACAACATCCCCATGTAATCTGCGGAGACCCGATCCATCCCCTGCGCGCTGGCGGTGGCCCCCCGGACGATATTCCCGCCTCCGATGACCATCCCCAGAGCAACGCCCATCTGTGAAACGGCCTTCACCTCCTCCGTCAGCCGTTCCACCACAGGAGGGTCGATGCCAAAGCCCTTCTCGCCGGCCAAGGCCTCACCGGAAAGCTTCAGAAGGACTCGCGAGTATTTCAACTCCTCGACGTGCTTCATTTCCCTCCTCGAATGCGCCACCTCAAGGGATCCCTGACCCTTGAAAAGGCAGAAATCGGATCATCGATCCGTTCAGAAGATCCCAATAGCCCAACTCTGACAGGGAAGGTGCAAAAAAAAGGCCCGCCGCGCGAGTGGGAAGCGCGCAACCCGAAGAAATGTCCAGCCTGTCGGGCCGGAGTCTGCCTGCCAGCGCTTCATCCGAAGCGCCAGGTCACCCCCTGGAAGCAAGTCAAGAGCACACGCGGACGAAAGAAAGGGATTGATACACAGGGACATTGCTGCTTGAACCCCTTGTGCA
>CBDUAX010000705.1:0-2470 GCA_965365235.1 uncultured bacterium | reverse complement strand
TGTCCCGCCGTTCGATCCAGCGGGTAGTCAGAGACTATCTGGAGTCTGCTGCCACAGATCAGGGGCTCAGTGTCCATTCCCTCCGACATTCCTTCGCCACTCACTTGCTGGATGCGGGGGCGGATCTGATGGCGGTGAAAGAGCTCCTGGGGCATAATTCCCTTTCCACCACGCAAATCTACACCCACACCTCCAAAGACCGTCTGAAGAGGGTCTACAAACAGGCCCACCCCCGATCCTGACGGGTCCGTCCATGGAAAGATGCTCCGGCCGATCGGTGGCAGAGAGAATGTGGGAACAGGCCCTTCATCCTCTGAACCTCACCGTTAGACTTGTGGTATCATGAGGAGGGCCAAAGGGGACCGGCGCCACTGGTACTTTTGGGGCGGACGGATCTGAACCGGACGCCATCCCGTCTGGCCTCCCAGAGGAACCCAGAGGTCTTTCGGCCGGAACCGGCCGAGATCTCGCCCACCAGATTTCATTCAGGAGTCGGGATGAGAAAGCCTGAGTTGAGAGCCACGACCGTGCTGGCGGTTCGAAAGGATGGGATCACCGCCCTGGGAGGAGACGGTCAGGTTACCTTGGGGGATACCGTCATGAAGGCCACGGCCCAGAAGGTCAGGTCCCTGAAAGACGGGAAGATCCTGGCGGGGTTCGCCGGGGCGGTGGCCGACGCCTTCGCCCTGTTCGAAAAGCTGGAAGAGAAGCTGGAGCGTTATCCTGGGAATCTTACCAGGGCTTGTGTGGAGCTGGCCAAAGATTGGCGTACCGACCGCTACCTCCGGCGTCTCAACGCACTGCTTGTCGTGGCCGATAGCGAGCGCCTCTTCCTGGTGAGCGGGGAAGGGGATGTCATCGAACCGGATGATGAGATCGTTGCCATCGGGTCAGGTGGATCATTCGCACTGTCGGCTGCACGAGCCCTCAAATCCCATTCGGATCTGCCCGCACGAGAGATCGTGGAGAAGTCTCTGGCCATTGCCGGGGAGATCTGTATCTACACGAATCAGAACATCAACGTCCTGGAGTTGAATGGACGGGTTGAGGAAGGCTAATCCTCGGACCTGGGAGAGCTGTGGGTCCAAGGTTGACGAGCCACGGGAGAACCTGGAGCAGACATGAGTGAGAGTGAATCCACCTCTGTGGTATCCGGAACCGAGCCGGGGGCGGTCGTTTCGGAATCTGGGGACGACTGGCGCGAGGACCTGACTCCTCGGCAGATCGTCAAAGAGCTGGACAAGTACATCGTCGGGCAGGACGACGCCAAGAAAGCCGTGGCCATCGCGCTGCGGAACCGCTGGAGGCGTCAGAAGGTGGAGGACGAGCTCAGGGAGGAGATCCTCCCCAACAACCTCATTCTCATCGGTCCGACCGGGGTAGGGAAGACCGAGATCTCCCGGCGTCTGGCCAGGTTGGCCGGCGCCCCCTTCGTAAAGGTCGAAGCGTCGAAGTTCACCGAGGTCGGTTACGTCGGGCGGGACGTCGAGTCCATGATCCGGGACCTGGCGGACACAGCGGTGAACATGGTCCGGGCCGAGCGGGAAGCGGAGGTGGAAGAGGAGGCCGAGACTCGGGTGGAAGACCGTATCCTGGACTTGCTCCTGCCCATGACGGCCACGGCTGAGCCGAAACCCGCCGAACCCTCCCCCCGGCCCACCGGTCAGAGTGTTTTTGTGGCGGGTCCCTCGGGAGTGAGGCAGTCCACGGGGCAGGATGAGGACGACGGCCTTACTCCTCAGGATCGGCGGGCCCGAACCCGTGAAAAGCTGCGGAAGCTCCTCAAGGACGGCGCCCTGGAGGAACGAGAAGTTGAGGTGGAGGTGTCTCAAACCCCTTCCATCGAGGGAATGATGGTTCCCATGGGTGGGATGGAGGGGATGGACCACAACTTCACCGAAATGCTTCAGGACATGCTCCCCAAACGGACCAAACGGCGCACCGTTACGGTTGCAGAGGCCCGACGGATCCTCCTCCAGGAGGAACTCGATCGGCTGGTAGACATGGACGACGTCATCGCGGAGGCCATGGACCGGGCCGAGGAGACCGGGATCATCTTCCTGGACGAGATCGACAAGATCGCCGGGGATCGCGGCGGGGTGGGGCCCGATGTGAGCCGGGAGGGTGTGCAGAGGGATCTGCTGCCCATCGTCGAAGGGTCCAATGTCGGGACCAAATACGGGTTGGTGCGGACCGATCACGTGCTCTTCATTGCCGCAGGGGCCTTCCACGTATCCAAGCCCAGCGACCTGATTCCCGAGCTTCAGGGGCGGTTCCCCATTCGAGTCGAGCTCCATAGCTTGGGCCAGGAGGAGTTCGTCCGGATCCTCAAAGAGCCCAAGATTGCCCTGCTGCACCAGTACCGGGCCCTGGTGGATACCGAGGGAACAGCCCTGGATTTCACGGACGAGGGGATCGATGAGGTCGCCCGGATCGCCACCCAGTTGAACGAGCGCATGGAGAATATCGG
>CBDUAX010000704.1:0-2476 GCA_965365235.1 uncultured bacterium | reverse complement strand
GGGGACTGGCGGGAGATCATCGGGGTGGTGGGAGACGTCCGTGACGACGGGGTGGAACAAGGGGCGGTGGACATCGTCTACTGGCCCATGCTCCTGGAGGGTTTCTGGGGGGGAGACATGTTCGTGATCCGCACGATGGGGTATGCCGTACGGAGTTCGAGAGTGGGCACCCCCGGGTTCCTCGAGGAGGTCCGGGATGCGGTTTGGGCCTCCTATCCCACCCGCCCCCTGGGGGCGGTCCTCACCATGGAGGCCGCCCAGCGCGATTCCATGGCCCGAACCTCGTTCACACTGGTGATGCTGGCCATCGCCTCCACCGTGGCCCTCCTCCTCGGAAGCATTGGAATCTATGGCGTCATTTCCTACGCCGTGGGACAACGGACCCAGGAACTTGGCCTTCGGATCGCCATGGGTGCCGAGGCTGGAACCGTGGTGGGGATGGTGCTCCGCCAAGGGTTGGTGTTGGCCGGCGTTGGGGTCGTGGTAGGCCTCGGCGTGGCTGTGGGGGCAACGCGCCTGATGGGCGCCCTGCTCCATGGAGTGAGCCCGGTGGACCCCCTCACCTACTCCCTGGTGGCCGTGGTTCTGGTGGGGGTGGCCCTCCTGGCCAGCTACGCGCCGGCCCGTAAGGCGGCGCGGGTGGATCCCATGGTCGCCTTGCGAGCCGAATGAGTCCTCGGTCCCTTGCGAAGAAAGAGGGAGCAGACTGGCTCCTACCCGCCTTGGCCCCGTAATTGCACAAAACGTCTGGACTCGACCACTGATGGAGAATGGGGTCGAAAACATCGAGGATTCGGGACCAGGGGAGGAAGACTGTCGTGAGAGACGAGAAGAATGTGAAAGAGCAGTTGAAGATCGGGATCAAGTACTGCGTCGAATGAAACTACCTGCCCAGGGCCGCCAGTTTGGCGGCGACGATTCGATCGGAGTTTGGGATCGAGCCCGAGTTGATCCAGGGGCACGGCGGTATCTACGAGCTGATCATCGACGGACGGGTAGCGTACTCCAACAAAGGCTCTTGTGGTCGGTTTCCCACGGATGAGGAGATCTTCGCGGAGATCCGTAGATATGGCTGACCCCTTCCTTACCCCTCCTTCGAGTAGCGCACCTCCCCACCGATGATGGTGTGGAGGACTTCCAGGGTGGGGATCTCCTCTTCAGGCACGGTGAGAATGTCACCGGACAGGACGGTGATATCCGCCAGCTTCCCGGGGGTGATGGAACCCTTCAGCTCTTCCTCGAAGGCCGCAAACGCGGGGTTCGTGGTGTAGCTCGCCAGGGCCTCCTCACGGGTCATGGCCTGCTCGGGGAAGAACCGTTCTCCGTTCTCCATCATTCGGCTCACCGACCGATAGAAGTTGTCGATCGGATCGATGTCCTCTACCGGAGGATCGGTCCCGTTCACAACGATAGCGCCGGATTCAAAGAGGGAACGGTTGGGGTAACCCCGTTCCCGAGTCCGCTCTTCACCCAGTCGGGACACCACCCAGGGACCGTCAGAGGTGGCGAAAATCCCCCGGACGGAAGCGATGACGCCCAACTCGGAGAACCGGGCCTGGTCTTCTGGATGGATCACCTGACAGTGCTCGATCCTCCAACGAAAATCGCTCACCTCGGGGTTCGCGGCCTGGACCTCTTCATAGATATCCAGGAGTTCCCTGGCGGCCCGATCTCCGATGCCCTGGATAGCCATCTGAAACCCGAATTCCGCCGCCAGCTCCGCCGACCGAAAGATGTCCGCCACCGGGGTCACATTAAATCCACTGGTTCTGGGCATATCGGCATAGGGCTCCAGGAGCCATCCGCCGTGGACACCCAGGGCTCCATCCAGAACCTTCTCCCCAATGGCCCTCACCGTAAGGTGTTGGTCTCCCACGCCGATCATGCGGTAGTCGGGGAGTCGTCCTTCCATGGCCTCCGCCGGCTCCTGGACGTGGACGTAGAGCCTCACCGGTAGGCTCCCCTCTTCAGCCATCCCTTTCAGGAAATCGATGGTTTCGAAGGTTTCCCCCATGTCGTGAAAGGTGGTAACTCCGTTGGCCAGGGCTTCGGCCCCAGCCAGCGCCACCTGCCGGCGCAGTTCGACCTCCACCTCGGCCGGGCTACGAGTGCTCCGGTACTCCGCCACGGCGGCCCTGGCCAAATCCTGGGCTGCTTCACGAAGCATACCGGTGGGATTCCCAGTGTCGTCCCGGACGAATTCGCCACCTTCCGGATCGGGCGTTTCGGCCGAAACGCCCAATAGTTCCAGGGCTCGGCTGTTCACAAAAACCCCGTGGCCACTCACATGGATGAGCATGACGGGGTTCTGGGGGCTTACCGCGCTCAGGGAAGTGTGAACGGGCAAGCCCTCCACAGCCGGGACGGGCGGCTCGGTCCACTTGTCCTGGTGCCAGCCCCGACCGACGATCCACTCTCCCGGTTCCGCGTCCTGAACCGCCTCTGCTACCATGTCCACGATCTCGCCCCAACTTCC
>CBDUAX010000703.1:0-2477 GCA_965365235.1 uncultured bacterium | reverse complement strand
GCCCGTGGCTGTAGCCATGACCTACCTGGCCGTCGCTCTCCTCGGGGTGGCCGCGTGGCGGAATATCCCCATCGAGCTCCTCCCGGATACCCAACTTCCCCGCCTTCAGGTCACGGCTCAGTGGTATGGGGCCTCCCCGGAAACCATTGAAGCCTTCCTCACATCCCCCATCGAGTCGGTGATCCAGCAGATCCGAGGCGTGGAGAAGATCACTTCGGAGTCCTACGAGCGTCAGGGCACGGGGTTCGCCTCGGTGGAGGTGGAGTTCAATCGTGACACGGACATGGACTTCGCCCGTCTGGATCTGAGTGAACGGTTGGCCACCCTGGAAGAGGATCTCCCTCCGGGTGTCAGATCGGTGAACGTCTCCCCCTATATCCCCCCTGAGTTTGCGGCCCAGGCCGGTCGAGCCTTCCTCCGTTACACCCTGACGGGCCCGTACACCCTGGAGGCCCTTCAGAGCTTCTTGGAGGACGACGTAGCGCCGGAGGTGAACCAGATCCAGGGTGTGGCCGTGGTTCGGGTATACGGTGGGAGGGACCGCCTTCTGGAGATCGAGATGGACGAGGACCGGGTCGCCTCCCTCGGCCTCGCCCCCTCTGTGGTCTTCCAGCGGATCTCAGACCTGGACCTGGTACGAGAGGCCGGGGCCATCAGGGACGGGAGTCGGGAATGGGCCGTCACAATCCGGAACCGTCCTTCCTCGGTCCAGGAGATTCGGGACGCAATCGTCTCCGCCGTAGAAGGCCGTCTGATCCGGGTTTCCGATGTAGCCTTGGTTCGGGACACCTACGAGGAGGTTCAACAGTACTATCGCATCGATGGGCGTCCAGCCGTGGCGTTCACCGTCATGAAGGAGGTCGGAGCAAACACGGTCCGGGTGGCGGACCGGGTGAAGGCCCGCATGGCCGAGTTGGAGCCCCGTCTCCCTTCGGGGACCCGGGTCCTCTTGGATCAGGACGAGAGTGAAGACATCAAAGAGCAGCTCACCAGCCTGCGTTATCGGGCCATGGTCTCCGCCGTAGTGATCTTCCTGGTCCTTTTGGTCTTCCTCCGATCCTTCCGGTCCGCCGGAGTGGTGTTTGCCACCATTGCCTTCTCGGTCCTCATCGCGCTGAACCTCATCTACTTCGGTGGCCTCTCCCTGAATCTCCTCACCCTCATGGGGTTGGCCATGGGCTTCGGCCTCATCGTGGACAACTCCATCGTGGTTCTGGAGAATGTCTACCGGCGGTGGCAGGGCGGGGAAGCGCCGCTTGCCGCGGCTGAGGCCGGGGCTCGCCAGGTGGCGTTACCCATCATGGCGGCTACGGCAACGACGCTCATCGTGTTTGTGCCCTTTGTATACCTCCAGGGCGAGTTGAGGGTGTACTACGTCCCGCTGGCCATCGTGGTAGGCCTTACCCTTCTGGCCTCCCTCTTCGTTGCCTTCACCTTCATCCCCTCTCTTGCTGGGCGGATCCTGGCGGTGGGGCGCGGACCCCGGGTTTCCTGGCGGGTTATCGACCCAACCGAAAGGCCGACCGTAGCCTCCGCAGCTGAGAATCCTCAACCACTGGAGTTTGGGGGGGTCGACGGTGAGTCGGAGTCCGGAGGGGAGGAGAGTGGGGTGGGGAGCAACGCATTTCAAGGGATCGCTGATGACCGGTCACACGAAGCCCGAGGCTACCTGAGGCGTCCACCCTTCTATGTCCGGTTCTACCGGGGCCTCATCAGCCTGACATTGAGGTTCCCCTGGGCGGCGGTGGTCCTTGCGGTGGTCTGCCTCGGAGGCTCTTACTGGGCCTTCGACAAGTACGTGACCCGGGGGGTGGTATGGGGAGGAGGGTGGGGCCAGGACACCTACATCAGCATCCGGATCACCCTTCCGAGGGGGTCCGATCTCGAACGGACCGACGAGCTGGTCCGGTTCTTCGAGGAGAAGCTCTCCGCCCTCTCCGAGGTGGAGAAGTTCACCTCCAACGTGCAGGGGACCTACGGCTTCATCATGGTGGAGTTCCCGGAGGAGTTGGAGGCCACGGCGGTGCCGCCTGCCATCAAAGAACAGATGGTGGCCTATTCCCTTCAATACTCCGGGGCCGAGGTCAGAGTCCAGGGATTCGGACCCTCCTTCTATGGAGGGGGGGGGTCACCGCCTCAATACAACATCCAGATCCTCGGCTACAACTACGAACAGGTCCGGGACATTGCCGACGACCTGGGGCGCCGGCTTACACGTATGACGCGGATACGGGACGTGGACACAAACGCGTCAGGGACCTGGTACGAGCGTGACAAGGCCACCGAATTTGTGGTAGAGATCAACCGGGAAGCGCTTGCTCGCTACGACATGACCGTGCAGGAGTTCGTAGGTCGAATGTCGGCGGTCATCCAGGGGCAGACCCGTCAGGACATCCTCAAGATCGGCGGCGAAGAGTTGAGGTTGGACGTGAAGGTGGAAGGCTTCAGGGAGGTGGATCTTCGGGAGCTTCAGGAGA
>CBDUAX010000702.1:0-2481 GCA_965365235.1 uncultured bacterium | reverse complement strand
ACACGTTCAACGAGCTTCGGGCGGGCAGCTACTCGGTGAGCATCAGCGGTTATCCGTCGGGGATGGAGTTCCCCACTACGGAGAAGAGCGTGGGCTTGGCGGTGGGAGCCACCGTGTCGGTGGATTTCGTGGGTACCTATGTCCCTGAGCTCTGGGTCTCCACCGACGCACTGGAGTTCACTGCGCCTGTGGAGGGGTCACCAGGATCGGAAACCTTCCAGATCCGGAATGTGGGAGGGGGCACCCTGGACTGGGGCTTCTTCGTCTGGGACACCGGGCTCGGATGTATCAAGGATCTCTTCCTGACTCCATCCGGAGGGAGTCTGGGGGCTGGGGAATCGGTGACGGTCAGGGTGGACGTGGTCCTCAGCGGGTGTTCCCTCGGATGGAACTTGGGAGGTCGAGGCTTCACCATCACAGGGAGCGACGGGAGCGAGGTTCCTTTCGACCTGACCGTACTCGTGGTCCCGAGTCCTGCTCCGCTCATCGAATTCGACCGCCACCGGCGTGTATGCCAGAACTGCTGCATCTCGGATCCGGATGGAGACTGGTATAAGGAGACTGTCGACTATATCGATCTGGAGGGAGATGTGGACGAGTCGACCTCCTGGCTCTACGCTACCTGGAGTTTCAGTGATGGGGCATCGGGGACGTACACGTATCCCCCAGGGAGCGGATTTATCACCTACACTGGCGATGGTTCCACAGGGACTGTCACCACGGATCCGTGCTACAACTTCCTGGACGGTGCTCGGAAATGGGTAGACGTCACCATGCGACTTCGGGATGGAGGAGGGAACGACAGCAATGTGGTGTCGTTCCGGATAACGCCGGGGTAACCTCTGCGGGGGAGGGAAGGGAAGCTGGCCTCAGGCCTCGAACCAGTGGACCTCCAAGGCCCGGATCCGGACCTCATGGTCTTGATGGTACCGGTCCAACCGGTTGTTCGTGGCCGTCTGGCCCTCTGCCAGGAGCTCCGAGGTATGCCGCAGGGCCTCGAGGTTCACCTCGACTTTCGTGACCCGGTCCTCGATGGAATCCATCCGTGTTTCCAGACGGTCCATCCGGTTTTCCAGACGGTCCATCCGGTTTTCCAGACGGTCCATCCGCCGTTCCAGACCATCGAAGCGTTCATCGATCCTGCCGAATTTCTCGGCCAGGAAATCAATGAGTTCGGTGTACTGATCGGTGGTCATGGATGTCCGGAAGCCGAGTTATCTTCTCTTGGGGACTCGAAATCTAGCCCTCACCAGAAGACCATGGAATGCTCGGTTGGGACGTCAGAGGGTCAGTCCTCAGTGATGGCTTCTACGAACGCTCACAAGGTCACCACGCCACCGGATGGACCAGATATGGCCAGTGGCCCATCATGCCCAGGTCGAAGACGTCGATGATCTTCTGACCCTTCCCCGCCGGGTTATACACTGTGGCCGTGTACTGGTCATCCAGGCCGACAAGAGCGATCCAATGGCTCTGGGTGCCCAGCATCAATCCCTTCCCTCCCTTCAGGCAGTTCCTTACCTGATTCTGCTGCACCCTCCGGCTGTCGGAATTTCCGTAACGGATCTCCACCTTCAGGATCTCGTTGAGGAAGGACGGGGCCCCTTCGGGCATCAGGTACGTGTTCGGGTTTGGGACCTTGGCACGGGCCGCTTCAACGGCGGATCTTGTCATGGGCAGGTCCGGCGAGAACCCCCCTGCCTTGTTGACCACCGAAATGGCATACGCTGAATAGTCCCCGCAAGAGATCTTGTCTTTCTGCGTTACGTCTTTGATGGCCATGGTCTCCGATTCTCCTTCCTCATTGACCGAAAAACCCCGCCGGAGGTACCACCTACTTTCTCACAGGCCTCCAAGCTCAGAGAACCAGTCCCATAGCAGTCTTCACCAGCGCCTCGATGGCATAGGCGTCTCGTTCGTCCTCTGCCCCGCGATACCAAGCCCTGTCCTTGGCCGTTCCGACTGTGGCGTCCTGACCCTCCTCGGCGAAGTGTTGTTTCGATTTTGAGTAGGTCCGCTCAAGCCAGTCCGACACCGTGGGATCCCAGTTGGACCAGCCGGGTCCGGAGCCCGCAGTGCAGTGAGGGAGCCTCGGTGTCTGGGCGAAAGCGGGATAGGTGTGCTTGTTGGCGTCCGCGTGGTTGACGATGGTCGCGGGGATCGACATCGCGGGACCGATCTGGGCCTTGAGATTCCCACCGGTGGGGAGGTTCCTGGGGAATTCATGCCGCCCAACCAGCAGGCCTTGAGCCACACGGTAAAATTGCTCTGAGTGACGGGTTTCATGGTACACGGTACAGCAGAGATCGATGAACTCATCCTTTGTGAGGTTCTTCTTGAAGGGCTTATTCCCGACCTTTATGCTCCATGACCCCCAACTGAAGCTGCCGAGGGAGCTGCTGTTCTTGAACGTCACCGGAGCCACCGGGATCCCCGCCCGCTGACACAGAGAGTTGTGGGTCATTTTGAAGGCTTGTTCCC
>CBDUAX010000701.1:0-2483 GCA_965365235.1 uncultured bacterium | reverse complement strand
ACCGGTTCTCCGCCGGGTCGTGGAGCTGAAACGCACCCTCATGGGAGACAGCACGGACGATGAGTTCGTCCAGAACGTCTCCAACACCGGCTCTATGCTCGCCGGAATGGGTCGGTACGACGAGGCGGAAGAATTCTTCCGGGAGGCACTGGCCCTTTCCCGGAAGTACCCCGAGTTCAACGCCTATGCAGTGGGGTACACCCTCAACAACCTGGCGAAACACCTGACTCGGATGGGCCGATACGATGAAGCCCTTCCGCACCTGGCCGAGTCCGTGGAGGTGTATTCCGACTTCCTGGGCGCAGGCCATCTCTTTTCGACCATCGCCCGAGGGAACCACGCCCGGGCCCTGCATGCCCTGGGAGATCTGGAGGCTGCGGACTCTCTCCTGGAGAAGGCCTTTCGGGACAAGGTCCAGGCCGATGAGTCCGGGAGCCTCACCATCGCCGAAGATATCCACACCCTGGCTGAGATCCGGTGGATCAGGAGGGACCTGGCCGAGGCGCTGGTCCTGGCCGACAGCGCCCTATCCGTCCGGAGCGCGGTCGACCACGACGACCGGACCGACGTGGCCTCGAGCCTCCAGCTTCGGGGGGCCATCCTGACAGACCTCGGGCAACTCGACGCCGGGTTGGCGTCACTCAGGGCAGGAGACAGCCTCTTTCGAGCCGAGGCCGATGCGGAGCACCCCCTCACCTATCAAGGGCCCATGCGCCTTGCCGCTGGATTCAGGGCTGCGGGGGAATGGGAGTCGGCCGAGTCTTCCCTCCTGCAGGCCTTGCGGGAGGCCGACGCCTGGCTCCCGCCGGGCCATCCGGGAGCTGCGGATCCCCGGTCCGAGCTGGGGATGCTTTACCTCGAACTAGGCCGCCTGGCCGAGGCAGAACAGTGGTTGCGAGAAGCCCGAGTCATCTGGGAGATCGGCCTCCCCCCGGCCCACTGGAAGACGGCCCGGGTGCGAGGTGCCCTGGGGGTTTGTCTACTGGAAAACGGGGCCCTGGCCGAGGCCGAACCTCTGCTCAGGGCGGCCCATGAGACGCTGTCCGGTGTGTTGGGTCTAGAGCACCCGTTCACGATGGCCGTGGCCGAGGGTCTAGAGTCGGTGGAGTGACGGAAGAGGGAGGGTCGACTCCCGCCGGCCCTCCCTTTTCCCCAGTAACCCCCTTTGCGGCTCTCGGCAAACCCTTCGGCCACCGGGACCCTCAGCCCACGGGGATCTCCCGCTCCGTCCAGGTGGCGTCGTAGAAGAGCTTGATCTGACACGCCCCGGTGGCTCCGATGGTGATGGCCCGGGTCCTGGTGCCCAGGGCGAAGGGAACCGGGACCGAACCGCTACGATTCTTCATCCGGTCGTCCTTGGAGAGGCCGTCCCACTCGGCCCCGTGAAGCTTCACGGAGATGGAGTTCGTCGATTCCAACCCGCCCCAGCGGTAGTCCCTGTTGCCGAAGTTGATGGTATTGCCGGCGTTCCGCTGGAAATTCTCACCGCCGACGGTGTTGTACCCAGTGCTCTGTTGGGTGAACTCCTGCCCCTCGCCGTAGACGACGATCCGGTATTGGAACTCGCCGGGATTCGAGTTGCCGAAGAGGTCGGTATCGCACGATCCGATGACCTCGATGTAGCGGGTCTCCACGTTCAGGTCGTACACGGTGGCGAATTGCGGTTCCGGTTCGGCCTCGGGTCCCGTGGCGTCGGAGCAACCGGCTACCGTGGCGAGAATCGTGAGCGGGAGTAGCTTGAAGAGCAGAGTGCTTCGGGCCTTCATCTTGTTCCTCCGGTCTTTTGGGTGGTCCCCGGCTCCAGGCCGGGTCGTGTGGGTACATGGGAAGACGCGGAGAATCCGGAAGAAACGTATCAAGAGGAATCCGTCATGGACCCTGGAGACGTTACCGAGCTGTTGCTGAGCCTGGATCGGGACAGGGACCGGGCAGTGGACCGGCTCTTTCCCAAGGTCTACGAAGAGCTTCGGGGAGTGGCGGCCGCCCGCCTTCGGGCCGAGCGCAGCGGTCACACCCTCAGCGCCACTGCCCTGGTCCACGAAGCATCCCTCAAGCTGGTGAACCAGGACCGGGTGGATTGGAAGAACCGGGCCCACTTCTTCGCCATTGCCGCTACGGCCATGCGCAGGATCCTCCTGGACTATGCTATCGCCCGGAAGGCGGAGAAACGGGGCGGCGGCGCCCCCATGGTGACCCTGGGTGTGGAAACCGCCCAGGAGGAGTCGAACATCGAAGAGCTCCTGGCCATCGACCAGGCCATGCGGCGGCTGGCGGAGCTGGACGAGCGCTGCGAGCAGGTGGTGGAACTCCGCTTCTTCGGCGGCCTCACGCTGGAGGAGACCTCTGAAGTGCTCGGGGTATCCCTGGCCAGCGTGAATCGGGACTGGAGAACGGCCCGGGCAGTCCTCACCACCGAGCTCCGCTCCTGGGCCCCCCTACCCATGACCTTCCCTTCCCCATCATCCTGCTTCGGTCCCGAGTCG
>CBDUAX010000700.1:0-2491 GCA_965365235.1 uncultured bacterium | reverse complement strand
CGCCCAGCTGCACGTAGGGGCCGAAGCGGCCGTTCTTCTTGTAGACCGGGACGCCGGAGTCCGGGTGCACGCCCAGTGGCTTGTCGGCCTCGGCCGCGTGGGCCAGCAACGCGATCGCCTTCTCCACATCCAGCTCGTCGGGGCCTGAGAAGGGCCCAGTTGCTGACTCCTCCCTGCCTTGGGAGCTGCCCCACACCTTCCTGGGACTGGATGAGAACGCCTCATCGTTCGAGACGTCCAAGGCGGTGATTCTCCCGGTGCCCTATGAAGCCACCACCAGCTGGGGTGGCGGAACGCGCCTGGGTCCAGGCGCAATCCTCGAAGCCTCCAGGTACGTAGAGCTCTGGGATCAGGAGACGGGTGCGGACCCCTCCCTCATTGGCATCCACACGCTCCCTGCCTGGGAGCTTACGAGGGAAGGTCCCGGGCCCGCCATGGAGGAGTTGGAGGCGGCCTACGGAAGGCTCCTGGACAAGCTGGAGGGTCGATTCCCCGTCATGCTCGGGGGAGAGCACTCCATCTCCGCGCCGGTCATCCGAGCGTTGGCCGCCCACCTGGGGACCCGGATAAACGTCCTCCAGATGGATGCCCATGCCGACCTCAGGGCTGGTCACGAGGGCACTGCCTATTCCCATGCCTCGGCCATGTATCGAGTACTCGATGTGGCGGATGTCGTGGGAGTGGGGATCCGGGGCATCAGCCAGGAGGAGGTCGAGGTCGCCCGGGCCAACGCCGGCGTTACGATCGTGTATGCTGACGAGATGTGGGAAGACGACGAGTGGATGGATCGAGCTCTGGAGGCCGTAGGCGATCCGGTCTATCTCACCTTCGATGTAGACTACCTCGATCCGGCCATGATGCCCGCCACCGGGACTCCCGAACCCGGGGGCGGTGACTGGTACCGCACCCTCCGGTTCCTTCGAAGAGTCTTCCAGGAGCGGACCGTTGTGGCCATGGACGTGGTGGAGCTGGCCCCGATTCCGGGTATCCCAGCGCCTGACTTTCTGGCTGCCAAGCTGGTCTACAAGCTCCTCGGATACCGATTTTCCTCTTCCGCAACCCAATAGCGGGTTAGGTGACCGACCGACGATGCGTCGAACGTGCTGTCCCTTTCCTGTTGTCCAGTAGCCGTCTCCGGACAAATATTCACGGATCGTGAGTACTTCTGAGCCGGTTCCCTACCCCCGTCCACCCTCCGGTCTTCGAGACCAGATTCCGGAATGGGCATTGAGAAGAGTCACCGGGGCTTCCCGCGTGGACGGGAACGCTATTCGCCTTCAGTTCGACGGCCCCGACACCTTCGATGCCTGGATCGAAGCCATCGACGGTGCTCGACGCTACGTCCATTTCGAGAACTACATTGTTCGAGACGACCGGGTTGGACGAGTCTTTCGTGATGCCCTGGTGCGAAAGGCTCTGGATGGCGTCCAGGTAAGGGTCCTCTACGATTGGGTGGGTTCCTGGGCCACCGGGCGTCGGTATTGGAGACCGCTCCGGGAAGCCGGCGTCCAGGTGAGGGCCTTCAACCCTCCGTCCTTCCGAGACCCCTTCGGCGTTCTCCAGCGGGACCACAGGAAGATGGTATGTGTCGATGGCGCCGTTTCCTTCATCGGCGGGTTCTGCGTTGGGGAGGAGTGGGCCGGAGACGGAAAGAACCCGCCCTGGCGGGACACGGGTCTGGATATTCGAGGTCCGGCGGCGGCAGGGTGCGCCCGTGCATTTGAACGCATCTGGGAACACATGGGTTCGCCGGTGTCCAGAGACGCGCGGAGTCGGCCTGAGGAGGTCGAGGCCGTCGGCCGGGTCCCGGTCTGGATCATCGAGGGGGAACCGTGGCGGTCCCGTGTATACCGGGAAACCCAACTCCTGGCTGCGGGGGCCCGAGCCAGGATATGGATCACGGATCCCTACTTTGTGGCTCCCAAACCGGTCTCTGAAGCCTTGGCTTCCGCGGCCCAGGACGGGGTGGACGTCCGGATCCTCCTCCCGGCCCACAACAACTGGCCTCTGGTAGGGAGCCTATCCCGGGGGGGATATCGGACACTCCTCTCCGAAGGGGTACGGCTCTTCGAGTGGCAGGGCCCGATGATCCACGCCAAAACCATGGTCGTGGACGGATTGTGGTCCAGAATCGGTTCCAGCAACATGAACTCGGCCAGCCTCCTGGGGAACTGGGAAATCGATGTGGGAGTCCTGGACGAGGACTTGGCCATCCAGATGGAGGCCCTCTTCCTGGCCGACCTGGCCTCCTCCGTGGAGATCGTTCTTCCGTCCGCTCCCTCTCGGTTACCCATGTTGGACGACCCGGAGTTGGCCGGAGGCATGCCGACCCAGGCCACTCTGGACCCGGGACGGACCCTCCAGGAGCGACTCGAGAAGTGGAGGCAGGGTCCCCGGGGGGCCACGGCGTGGAGGGTATCGGACCTGGTCCGGGCCGGGTCGGCCCTGGAAGAAACCGGGGCCGGAAAATCAGCAATGGTGTCCCAGGATT
>CBDUAX010000699.1:0-2492 GCA_965365235.1 uncultured bacterium | reverse complement strand
GGCCCGGCGCTTCAGGGTAGGGAGGGGGGAAGCCAGGGTCCCCGTAGGGTCACTGACCGCGACGCCGACTCGCCTCTCACCGAAGTCTATTCCAAGGACTCTCATCATTCCGGACCGTTCACTAATATAGAACGGTATTAGAATAGGATCACGAGGAGTGTTTCCAGGGCGGGACCGCCCCCTCGGATGACCAACCAACCAGGGAAGGGGAGTCGAGTTACCATGAGTGATGAGCGCAATGGCCAACTGGCCAGCTTCGTCCTGGGTCTTTTTCTGGGTGCCGCCATCGGAGCTTCGGCCGCCGTTCTGACGGCTCCGCAGAGTGGGAAGAAGACCCGGCGCAGAATCGGCCGGGCCGCATCCGGAACCCGGAAGCGCATCGGCCGAAGGGCCACGGACCTTCGGAAGGGTACCGGAGACCGGTTGGACGACTTCGCCGACGAGGTGAAGGGTCGAGTAGACGACGCCATTTCGGTTGCGAGGAAGAAGCTGGGCTCCGGCGGATGAAGCTCCTCCCGGGGCGAATCATCGAAAAGAAGCGCCAGGGCCAATCCCTTTCCACCAGCGAGATGGAAGGGTTCTTCCAGGGATACCTCTCCGGGGATGTACCGGACTACCAGATGTCTGCCTTCCTTATGGCTGTCCATTTCAGGGGTATGGGGGACGATGAGCTGGAAACCCTTGTCCGGTTGATGATCCACTCCGGAGCGGTTCTTGACCTCTCCCACCTCCCAGGCCCCCGGGTAGACAAGCACTCCACGGGGGGTGTCGGAGACAAGACCTCTCTGGTCCTGGCTCCCCTCGTCGCATCTCTGGGCGGGTTCGTCCCTATGATCTCCGGCCGGGGCTTGGGGCACACCACCGGGACGTTGGACAAGCTGGAAGCCATCGACGGGTTCCGGACCCGAATCACAGTGGAGGAGTTCAAGGCCGTCCTCCTGGAAGTGGGTGTGGCCATGATGGGTCAGACAGAGGAGGTCGCTCCTCTGGACCGACGCCTTTATGCCCTTCGGGATGCCACTGCCACCGTCCCCTCCATCCCCCTCATCGCAGCATCCATCATGAGCAAGAAGTTGGCGGAGGGAATCGGAGGGTTGGCCTTGGATGTAAAGACGGGCAAGGGCGCCTTCCTTCCGGAGCTGTCCGACAGCCTTGCCCTCGCCGAGACCATGGTGGGTCTGGGCGAGGCCGGAGGGGTTCGCACCTCCGCTCTGGTGACGGACATGAGTCGTCCCCTGGGGTCCGCCATCGGGAACGGCCTTGAAACCCGTGAGGCCCTGGATTGTCTGCACGGAGGCGGATCCAAGGAGGTCACCGAGCTCTCTCTGGCGTTGGCGGGGGAGATGCTCTGGGCCGGGGGCCTGGCCAACTCCCCCGAAGGGGGCCGGGACCGGGCGGTGGCGGCGCTGGCGGAGGGGAGGGGTGTGGAACGGATGGCCCGGTTGGTGGATGCCCAGGGTGGCAATCCCAGATTCGTCGAAGACCCGACCAAGATCGCTGAGGCACCGCACCTGGCTGTCGTGGAGGCGACCGGCGAGGGGTTCGTCCAGGAAGTTGATCCCCTGGCGCTGGGCTACGGGGTCGTGGAGTTGGGTGGGGGGCGGCGGCGTGTGGAAGACGCCGTGGACCTCAGGGTGGGCTTCCGCCTCTTCGTCTCCGTTGGCGATCGGGTGGAAAGAAAGATGCCGCTGGGGGAGGTCCATGCCGCCGACCTGGACGGGCTGGATCGGGGCCGCGAGATCTTGGAAGGGGCCGTCAGGGTGGGACCTCGGGATCCCCCTCCCCCAGTGTCCCGTTTGCACACCAGAGTCAGCGCAGGGGGGTTGGAAAAAGCCGGCAGGGTTGGTCAGCGACGCTGAAACGGAATCTCCTCCTTTTCCAGGAGGGATTCCACCTCCGTGACCCGAGCCGAATACGTCCTGAGGGCAAGGCCGCAGAGGTCTTGGTGGCCCGGGGGCGCCGGGACGATCTCCACCGGGAGGCCCTTCTCCAGCGCCACCTCCTCCGCCCACAAGACGTGGGTCGTGGTGGGAAAGAGAAAAAGGCAGAAGGCCGGGTTGTCGGCTTGGTTCACGAATCCTTTTGCCGCTACCTGAAGATCCGGAAACCACTGGGTTCGCACGGCTCCGTCGGCTCAGTGCCCGGCAGGAACAGTTCGAGGTAAGCCCGTTCGGGAGGGCACCAACGAGAGGCCAGCAGGCCCGTTTTCGAGTCCACTTCCCGTGTCACCAGGCCGGCCAGGATAGGCCACTCCTCGGGGATGGGAAGCAGGTATCCATTGACTTCCACGGGGGCCTGGTCCGGTTGGCCCGCCGCCGGGTCGGTGGCTCCTTGATGGTTCTGGTCCGCGGAGTCGATCTGATATCCCGGCGAGGGGAGGAACTCCCGTGCTCGAAGCACCGAGTCAGCCTCGGCCGGGGTCGCGCCGCCATAATAGACGCGGCGCATGAACCGACCCCTTCGCCCCCCGTCTTTGCCGCATCCCGGCGTGT
>CBDUAX010000698.1:0-2493 GCA_965365235.1 uncultured bacterium | reverse complement strand
CAGGGATGGTTCCATGACCGCGGATTCGACTCAATCCAGGTATCGGCAACTCCTCCGTGACCCAGTTCTCTGGGCCGGCGCGGTCGTGTCGTTTGCTGCCTTTCTGGCGTACGCTTTCCCTGGTTCCGATCCCGAGAACCGGTATTGGTCGCTGGAGATGTATTCCCTGGTTCCCATCCTGGCGCTGGGGATCGTCGCACCCTGGCTTGCGATACCCCGCCTGAAGGGATCCTCTGCACGCCTTTTCTGGGGCTTTTGGACCCTCTCTCTCTTCTGCCTCCTCTCGGTTCGCCTCCTCAACATCTGCTTCGACGGGTCGTATGACTTTGTGAGGCTCAGCGTCGATGTTGGATACGTCCTTTTCTACCTGGCGGCGGTTCTGGCACTCCAGGTGAAGCCGGGCAGACGGGCGGGATACAGGGGTTGGCGGGCCCATGACTTCCTGGAGTCCGCCGGAGTCGGGGCCTTCGTTCTGGCTCTCATGGTCTATTTCGTGCTTATCCCCCAGTGGATGAGTCCGGAACTCTACCACACCTGGATTCCATCGCTGACCCTCTTTGTAAGCCTGGATGCGTTCATCTTCCTGAACCTGGTCTACCTTCGGCAAACAACCCCCGACTCCGACTGGCGCATCACCTATACCTGGCTCGCCATTGCCGCGCTGAGCTGGGGGGTAACGGATCTGGCCGAGTTTCTGGATTACCTCGAGGTCGCCCCGCTGCCTCCCTACGGGTTCCAGGACTTCCTCTGGTACCTTCCCTGGTTTTTTGTTCTTCTGGCTGCCCGGGTCCGGGCCTTCCCCGTGCCCGCCTGCTTTGCAGGCCTGGCCGGGGGACGGGCACCCCTGACCGAGAGCCAGCGTCTTGCCCGGCCGGGGTGGTTGGTCCTTGCGGCCCTGACTCTGCCGATGATCCACTTCGGGTCCAATCTCCTGAGCCTCCAGGTCCCCGAGACCCGGGACGCACGTGAGCTGGCGGTGCTCTTCTCCCTCTCCCTCCTTCTCACCTTTGCCTGGCTGCACCAACGGGCCCTCCACAAGCGGGCCATGGTCCTGACCGCGAAGAACCGAGAAGGAGAGGCCCGCAGAAGGCTCCTTGCGGCGGCAGTGGAACAGGCTTCCGACGGCATCCTCATTGCCGATGCGGAACGAATCGTTCGGTTCGCCAACCAGTCCTTCCAGGCCCCGGGAGGGGACTCTGGCGTCTTCCTGGGATCACCCCTTGAAGCTGCGTTACCGAAGACCCTCGAGGGAGCCGGGAGTGGCCCTTTGGACGAGTCATTGGCCGAAGGGAGAGCCTGGGAGGGACGGGATCGCTTCACGGCGGAAGATGGGACGGAGCGAGAGAATTCCATCAGTGTTTCACCGGTACGAGAGCCGGACGGGAAGGTAGGACATTGGGTGGTCGTCCAAAGGGACGTCACCTACCTGACTCAATTGGAGCGCCAGTTCCGCCAGGGTCAGAAGATGGAGGCCCTGGGAACGCTGGCCGGGGGAATTGCCCACGATTTCAACAACATCCTGGGAGCCATCTACGGCTACGGGGAGCTGTTGAGTTGGGAGTTGGAGCCGGGTTCGCAGGCCCGGGAGGATCTTCAAGGTCTGATGACGGCGGCGGAACGAGCCACGGAGTTGGTCAGCCAGATCCTGACCTTCAGCCGCCAGGGGGAGGACGACCGGAAAGCTCTGGCCCTTCAGCCGGTGGTTCGAGAGGCGTTGAGCCTACTCCGGGCCACCCTCCCCTCCACCATCGAGATCCAGGAGGAGATCGAAGAAGGGCCGGGCGCCATCCTGGGGGTTCGGAATCAGATCCACCAGGTGATCCTGAACCTTGGATCCAACGCGGCCTTCGCCATGGCGGAGAAGGGCGGGACCTTGGACGTGAGCCTGGCCAGGGTCACGCTTGATCCAGACGAAGCGAAATCTCTGGAGGTTCCACCCCGGGACTTCTTCCGGTTGGCTTTCCGGGACACAGGGGTGGGGATGGAGAAGAAGACGATGGAGCGGATGTTCGATCCCTTCTTTTCCACCAAGGGCCTGGGGGAGGGGACGGGCCTTGGACTTTCGGTGGTCCATGGGGCCGTTACCTCGCATGGCGGTGCGGTCCGCGTCCAGAGCGAACTCGACTCAGGGACCCTCTTCGAAGTATTTCTTCCCGTGGCCGCAGTGGAGGCGGATCCGGAAGAGCCCGCTCCCTTGCCGGCGCCGGAGGGAAGCGGACAACATCTGGTGGTCGTAGACGATGAGCCGGAGCTGGTGTCCCTTTCGTCGGCGATCCTGGAGAGCCTTGGCTACGAGGTCAGGGGGTTTACCGATAGCCTGGAGGCAAGGGACTACGTTCTTGGGGATCCCGATGCCGTGGAGCTCATGTTGACGGACCAGACCATGCCGGGCCTCACCGGTCTGGAGTTGGCGAAAGAGCTCAGGGGAAGCGCACCGGAGTTGAGGATCATCCTGGCCACCGGATACTCGGAGCTGATCTCCAAGGAGCGCCT
>CBDUAX010000697.1:0-2498 GCA_965365235.1 uncultured bacterium | reverse complement strand
CTGAGTCAGGCCGTTCTTGGCTCGCCGGTCGTATCCACATGAGGCCCCGCCCCGGGGTCTGAAGAAAGGAATGGGCAGATGGATGTCCTGAGAGTTGTTGTGGGGGGGATCCTTCCCTACGTGGCAGTGGTGGTTTTCGTGGTGGCGATGGTCCACAGGATCTTCACCTGGCAGAAGCTACCGTCGCCTCCGATGACCCTCTTCCCTTCCCCTCCGCCTGAGGAAAACGCAACCAGCATCAACACAATGAAGGAGGCGGTCCTCTTCAGAAGCCTCTTCCGGGGGGATCGGAACCTCTGGATCTTCGCCTGGGGATTCCACGCGGTCCTGGCCTTGATCTTCATCGGGCATGTTCGGGTCGTCTCCAACGTGGACGATCTGTTCTTGCGCATGGGCATGTCGGAGGCCGGGATCCAGGCAATGTCAGGGGGGGCCGGCGGGGCGGCTGGAATCCTCATCTTGCTGGCCGCCCTCGTGCTCCTGATCAGGCGGCTGGTGGTACCCCGAGTCAAGGAGATCACCGGTGTGGGAGACATCTTCGCCCTTGCCCTCATCGGGGCCATCCTCATCACAGGCAACATGATGCGTTTCGGTCCTGAGCACTTCGACCTGACGCTGACACGGGAGTACTTCGCCGGGCTCGTTTTTTTCCAGGGAGTCGGAAGCTCCGAGCTCCTGGCCAACAATACCTTCCTCACGCACATGGGCCTGGCGTTCCTTCTGCTCATGTACATCCCGTTCAGCAAGATCCTTCACTTCGGAGGGATCTTCTTCACACACCAGCTCATCCGGAAGCACTGACGGGAGGGGAATAGAGATGTCCGAATCCGATCTAACCCAGACCATGACGGCCCCGGCGGACCTGGTGGAGGCCGAAGAAACCAACGACGGAACGGGTCCCTTCGAGGGTTCCCAGGGCGAGCTGTCCCGGGCAGAGATCAAGCAGAAGGTCGTTGGGGCGATCAGCGCCATCAAGAACGGACCGCTGGCCCTGCGCATGTATATGGAGATGTGCGCAAAATGCGGGACCTGCGCGTCGGTGTGTCCGGTGTACTTCGGAAAAAGCGAGAAGAGATATAATCCCGCCGAAAGAACGGAGCTGATCCGTCGCATCTATAGCAAATACAACACGGTCTCGGGCCGCCTCCTGGGCGGCTTGGTGGGAGCCGAGGACTTTGATCCGGCGGACCTCGATGACTGGCAGAAGATCTTCTACGAGTGCACCGGGTGCCGGAGGTGCGCCCAGTTCTGCCCCTTCGGAATCGACCACTCGGTGGTGACCCGGAAGGGCCGGGCAATCCTCGACCAGCTAGGAAAAACGCCGCCGACCATGGCCAAGGTGGTGAAGATCTCTCTCGAGACGGGGAATACCGACGGAGCCAACGAGGTCGCCTTCCGTGCCGCAATCGACTTCCTCGAGGAGGAGATGGAAGATGAGCACGGCATTCCCATCAGGATCCCCATCGACAAGAAGGGGGCCGATTACTTCTATGTACCTCCTTCCGGCGACGTTCTCGTGAATCCCGAAGCGACCATGGGCGTGGCGAAGGTATTCCATGTCCTGGGCATGGCAGACAATTGGACCATGAGCTCCAAGTGCTTCGACGGAGCCAACTACGGTCTCTTCACCGGGAACGATGCCGACATGAAGGCCGACAACAAGCTCTATGTCGATACGGCCATCGACCTCGGCGTGAAGGTCATGCTCATGGGCGAGTGTGGTCACGCTCACCGCATCATGAAATTCATGATGGAGAAGGGGAAATGGTGGGGGGACCTTCCCTTCGAGGTGACCAACTGCCTGCAGTGGACCACCGAGCGCCTCAAGGAAGGGAAGCTGGAGTTCGACAAGTCGAAGAATCCCCAACCCGTCACATACCACGATCCCTGCAACTTCGGGCGGTCTTGTGGAATCGTGGACGAGCCCCGGGCCATTCTGGCTGCGGCATGTGAGGATTTCCGGGAGATGTACCCCAACCGGGCCGAGAACTGGTGCTGTGGAGGGGGAGGAGGACTCTCGGCCATGGACGACATTATCGACTTCAGAATGGAGATATCGGGGAAGAAGAAGATGGAACAGATCCGGGAAACCGGGGCCACCTACGTAGCCACGGCCTGCTCCAACTGCAAGCGCCAGCTGACTCAGCTGATGGAGCACCATGGCGACCAGGTTGAGGTAGGCGGAGTCCACGACATGCTCTCCCGCTCGATCCTCATCGACGGGAAAGCTGCCGAGAGGGTGGACTATCTGAACTAACTACGCCCGGATTCGGGAAAGAGGCCGATCCATCGGAAAGGGGCGCTCGACACACCGGGGGGTGGACACATGACCAAATCCAGAGCTCGACGAATTCAACTCATGCTGGGGTTTCTGATTGCGACCCTGGTGCTATGGATACTGGTTTCGGCCTCCCTCGCCGGGTGGAGGAACCCTCAGATCATTCCGGCCCTCGTCTTTCTGGTGATCGCCGCCTTTGGCGGTTGTCTCGGGTCTCTGG
>CBDUAX010000696.1:0-2501 GCA_965365235.1 uncultured bacterium | reverse complement strand
GACAGGGGGCCACCGAGGACTTTCGCTTTCTCTTCGGTTTTTGTAGTTTGGACTCCGTAATTCACCGGCTCTGCCGGTCCCTGCCTGGCCAAGGTAGCGAATGAAGCTCCATCCACGCAGCCTGGCACTTCAAGGAGAAACCGAGATGTCGACGGGGGAGAAGAAGGACCAGAAAGACAAGGCCCTCCAAACGGCCATCACTCAGATCGAGCGGGCCTATGGCAAGGGCTCTATCATGCGGATGGGGCTCGATGGGGCTCAGGTCGCCATCGAAGGCATTTCGACAGGGGCACTGAACCTCGATTCGGCCATCGGCATAGGGGGGATCCCCAAGGGCCGGATCACCGAGATCTATGGACCTGAATCGAGTGGGAAGACCACGCTATGCCTCCATGTCATCGCCAACGCGCAACGGGATGGGGGTATCGCTGCCTTCGTAGATGCCGAGCACGCCCTGGACATCCAGTACGCTCGGCGCCTCGGGGTGGACGTGGACAACCTGCTGGTATCTCAACCCGATACAGGTGAACAGGCCCTGGAGATCGCCGAAGTCCTCATCCGAAGCAATGCCGTGGATGTCGTTGTCGTCGACTCTGTGGCAGCCCTCGTCCCCAGGGCGGAGATCGAAGGGGAGATGGGCGACTCTCACGTTGGACTCCAGGCCCGACTCATGAGCCAGGCTCTGCGAAAGCTCACGGGAGCGGTGAGCCGATCCAACACTTCCGTGATCTTTACGAACCAGATTCGGGAGAAGATCGGCGTGATGTTCGGGAATCCCGAAACCACCACCGGGGGCCGAGCCCTGAAGTTCTACGCGTCTCTCCGGTTGGACATTCGCCGGATCGGTGCCATCAAGGACGGTCAGGACGTGGTTGGGAATCGGACCAGGGTAAAAGTCGTCAAGAACAAGTGTGCGCCTCCTTTCAAACAGGCCGAGTTCGATATTCTCTACAACGAAGGGATCAGCCACCTGGGCCTTCTCATCGATCTGGGGGTAGAGGAAGAGATTGTGAACAAGTCCGGTTCCTGGTTTTCCTATGGGGATTTGAGGATGGGCCAAGGAAAGGAAAACGCAAAGGAGTTCCTGGTGGAGAACCCTGACGTGGCCCAGGAGGTAGAGGAACGCCTTCGGGCCACATTGAATCTACCGGAGGCAGGGAAACCCGAAGCTGGTGTTGCCGGAGCAGAGGAAGGCCCATAGTCATTGCCTTCCGGCTCGCGGCGGTGTGAGCCACGCGGGGTGTCGTGGCCTCTCCAGGTGGAGGGACATGGAAGGTTTGGGGGGGTCCGGGGAGCTTCGGGCCCCCCTTTCTGCTCTTGGCGAGATCCGGAGAGAGACCGATGGCCCTATCACCCCGCATCGGTTGAAGATCGAAAGGAAATCCCGTTATACTCAGGGCTCGCTCCGGGCCCTTCGGGTTCGCCCTGACCCCCTGCACAACCCCATGAACTGCGAATGAATGCCAGCGAAATCCGGCAACGGTTTCTCGAGTTCTTCCGCCAACGGAACCACCAGATCGTTTCCAGTGCTTCGCTGGTTCCGGAGGAGGACCAAACTCTCCTTTTCACAAATGCCGGTATGGTCCAGTTCAAGCGGGTGTTCCTGGGCTTGGACAAGCGGGAGTATTCACGGGCCGTAACATCCCAGAAGTGCGTTCGAGCCGGAGGGAAGCACAACGACCTGGAAGAAGTGGGCCGAACAGCCCGACACCATACCTTCTTCGAGATGTTGGGAAACTTCTCCTTTGGGGACTACTTCAAGCGGGAGGCCATCGATTTCGCATGGCAGTTCCTGGTTGGGGAGTTGGGTTTGGACCCACAACGGATGTTTGCCACGGTGCACCATTCCGACGATGAGGCTGCAGCCCTGTGGGAAGAGGTGGTGGGGCTCCCCCCTGATCGGATCTATCGGCTTGGCGACAAGGACAATTTTTGGCAGATGGCGGACACCGGTCCGTGCGGGCCCTGTTCGGAATTGCACTATGACATGCGTCCGCCCGAAGAGTCGAGTGGGGGCCTACCCGTTGAGGAATTCGAAGCTCTCGGGGAGGCCGGCGTATTCCTGGAGCTATGGAACCTGGTCTTCATGCAATATGACCGGGACGAAAGTGGGACCCTCAACCCCCTTCCAGCCCCGTCTATCGATACCGGGGCCGGCCTCGAGCGAATCGCCTCGGTCCTCCAGGGTGTATCATCGAATTACCACACCGACCTCTTTCTTCCGCTGCTCACGAGGGTGGGTGAGGTGGTTGGGCGGCCCTATGACGCGGAGGGGGAAGACGGCGTTAGCTATCGGGTCCTGGCGGATCATGCCCGGGCCGTAGCCTTTCTACTGGCGGACGGTGTGTTTCCGTCCAACGAAGGGCGGGGTTATGTCTTACGGCGAGTGCTTCGCCGAGCTGTGCGCCACGCTTGGATCTTGGGGCGCCGAGAGCCGACTCTGGTGGATGTTGTGGAAAGGGTGGCGGAGGGGATGGGTGAGGTGTACCCGGATCTGCTCC
>CBDUAX010000695.1:0-2512 GCA_965365235.1 uncultured bacterium | reverse complement strand
GGATGCTCCCGCCTGGGCGAGCCAACAAGGCCCGCCGACCGCCCCCGTCCCCGCTGAAGGTTCTTCGCCGCCTGCGGGGTCCCCTGGGGCTCTTGATGGGAATCAGCGTCGTAGGTGCTTTTGCCCAAAGGGTTTACCTGACTATGGAACCCATAGTCGTCGCCCGGGCAGGGGGTTCCGAGGCGCTGGGCGCTATCTCTTTGAGCATCTACCTGGGTGCGCAGGCATTCGGGACCCTCGCTGGGGGGTTCCTCTCCGACCGAATGGATCGAAGCCGGCTCCTCGCCGGTCTTACCATCCTTGGATTCCCGGCCCACCTTCTGGCAGTTGCCCTCCCGCCGGGTCAGGCTCCCGCGCTGATTATGGCTGCCGGGGCAGGGTTCTTCGGAATGGCCATGATGCCCTCCATCGTCGTCTGGGCCCAGGAAATCCTCCCGGAAGGTGCAGCCGTTAGCTCCGGAATCGTCATGGGGCTGGCATGGGCCATCGGCTCCCTGGGGGTATTGGTGACGGGGGCCCTGGGGGACTGGATCGGCCCCAGGGAGGCTGCGATGGTCAGCATGCCGGTCCTTCTGGTGGGCACACTTCTGGCGCTTCACCCGGCCCTACGGGAGTCTCCTGACCGATTGACGAGGTAACTATGCCCTTGAAGGTCATCCCACGAAGAGACCGAAAGCTCAACCGGGTCATCAAGAAGGCCACCAGCCTGGAACTCAGGCGGGGTCAAACCCTCTTTCGGGCCGGGGAGCCTGCGACGGAGCTTTTTCTGGTGCGATTCGGCCACATCAGGCTCGTTTCCCCCGGCCCCGGAGGGAAGGGGACCCCGCGGTCCGGTCGTGCATCAGAGGGGTCCGACCACCGGAAGGGGAAGGTGGTGGCAATCGCCGGCCCTGGGGAGCTGTTGGGGGAAGAGGCGCTTCTATCCGAGACACCCCGGCGGTGGGAGGCTCTGGCCGGAGAGGAGACGCAGGTCCTCTCGCTCCGGGGCCGGGGCACCCAACAGGCCCTCCAGACGAGCCCCAAGACCTTCCAGGCCTTCCTGGAGTCCAAGGAGGCCGAACTGGCCCTGGCACGGGCCCTGTCGGCCTCGAGGCGCCCCGGGGGCGCCAAAGCGCGTCTTGGCGCCCTACTGCTGCACCTCGGCACGCGGATGAGCGAGAAGGACCAGAAGGCCCCTTCGATTCCGATTTCCCTCACACACCAGCTCCTGGCCGACCTATCCGACGCCCACCGATCCACCGTGACGACCCTCCTCAACGAGTGGATCTACGAGGGAATTCTCAAGGCCGAGGGTAACGGGTTCAGGATCCTCAAGCCGAAGGCCCTGGAGATGGAGTGACCGACCCGCCTCCATACCTAGCTGAAGGCCACCGAAAGGGGCCTCCTCCATGGCCCGCGTAGCACCCGGGTTCCGTTGACAAAAAAACCCCTAACGCTAGCTTTTTCAGACATTTTCGTACCCTGATCGCTCCTTGTCACCGAGCCCAAAATGGTCGCCAAGAAACGTCACCCGTCCTCCCGCCGGATGCAGGAGGAGAAGAAAGAAGCCGAGGACATCTTCGTCGAGAAGGTCGTCGAAGCCTCCAGCTGGGCGAAGAAGAACAGTCAGGCTCTCATCATCGCCGGCGTGATCGTGGCCGTTCTCGCGGTTGGAGCCGTCTACGTCCGTAGCGTCCAGGCCAACCGGATCCAACAGGCCGTTGCCCAACTCGAGCAGGTCCAACAGGCCGTCCAGTTTGGTGAGCGGGAACAGGCCAAGGCCTCCCTCAACACCTATCTGACCACCTTCGATGGGACCCCATACGCCCTCGAGGCCCGACTTGTCCTGGGTCAGGTACACCTGGAGGAGGGTGACCCCGACGCTGCCATGGAAGTCCTGTCTCCGGCGGTAAGAGAGATGGACTCGGAACCCCTGGGCCTCCAGGCCGCATTCCTCATGGCCGCCGCCTACGAGGACGCCGGGAGACTCGACGATGGGGAGCGCCTCTTCCTCCGCATCGCCAACACCGCCGAGATGAACTTTCAGATTCGGGAAGCACTGGCCGGGGCCGCCAGGATTCGCGGAAATCTCGGGAACCACTCCGGCGCCGCTGAGCTCTACCAGGATGTCCTCGGAGCGATGGAGGAGGAGGATGCGGAGCGGAGCTACTGGGAGATGAAGCTTCAGGAAGCGCTGGCTCGGATGGGGTGACACCACCCGACCACCCGCTTCAGAAAAGGAACCAAACCCCAGGATGCGCCCCGCCCAATCAGGGAAGGGGCGCTTTTCTTTCCGCCAGGAAGCCCCATTTCTCAGGGGATTCTCGGATTCAGCTACGTCGCATAATACATATTATGTAAAGTAACTGAAATTCGAACCCTGGTGCCGATGACACACGGTACATACCCCACGTTCTCAGGATGAGATGACGGCGGGGTTACCCTTCGATTTGTGAACAAGGGGTTCCGGCCCGGTTCTCATTCAGTGTCAGCCTGACCAGGCCCCGAGCCGAACCAGCGCCCGGCGAAGCTG
>CBDUAX010000694.1:0-2513 GCA_965365235.1 uncultured bacterium | reverse complement strand
TGCGTTGGGAGAACCCTCTGGCTGGGTAGGGACACCACCGGAACCGATCCCCAGGTGCCCTCCGGGGTAGAGGGGGGATCGAGACCGCCCGCCCCGACCCACCCGTCGCCGGACCCCCTGGGGCGTTTCCCATTTCGAGCAGAAGGATGGACGAACGATGAGGATCGATCCGGTTGGTCGGCTCCCCGAAGAGGCCCTTGTTTGGCGCCACGCCGTCGGGGCCGCAACCCTCCTGGCCGGCCTTGCCGTGGGTCTGACCCCGGTAGGGGCGCAGGAGCTGGAGGCCGTTGCCGGCCGCGGGCCCTCCGAGGGCCAGCGGGTTGTCCTCATCACCGGCTCCACCGGTGGGCTCGGTCGGGTTGTGGCCCGGCGCCTCGCATCCGGTGGGGACCACGTCATCGTCCACGGGAGGGACGTGGAGCGGGGCTCGGCCCTGGTCTCTGAGATCGAGGCGGAGGGAAGGGGGACGGCCCGCTTCTACGTCGCCGATCTCGGTTCCTTCGAGGAGGTTCGGGCCCTGGCCGGGGCCGTCCTGCGGGACTACGAGCGGCTCGACGTCCTCGTGAACAACGCCGGGATCTGGCTGGAGGGTCCCCGGAGACTCAGCGACGACGGACACGAGCTCCACTTTCAGGTCAATTACCTATCAGGTTTCCTCCTCACCCGGGAATTGCTTCCTCTTCTTCGGGCGAGCGCACCGGCGCGGATCGTCAACGTATCGTCCATCGCCCAGCGTCCCATCGATTTCGAAAACGTCATGCTGGAGGCGGGCTACAGCGACGGCCGGGCCTACGCCCAGAGCAAGCTCGCCCAGGTGATGTTCACCTTCGACCTGGCCGAAGAGCTCGAGGGCACCGGGGTTTCCGTCAACGCCCTGCATCCCGCCACCATGATGGACACGGACATGGTTCTGGAGCGGGGCGCCCGGGCTCGGGCCAGTGTGGAGGACGGCGCCGAGGCGGTGGTCCACCTCATCAATGGCACCGACCTGGGGAGCGGGGGTTATTTCAACCAGATGACCCCTGCCCGAGGGAACGATCAGGCCTATGATGAGGCGGCCCGGGCACGTTTGCGGGCGTTGGCGGAGAGGCTGACCGGGTCGGGCTGATTGGGGCCCGGGAGGGGATCGAGACCGGGAGACATCGAGGCCATGACTGACTCCAAAGGCACCATCGGGATTCTGACGGGGGGCGGGGACGTTCCCGGCCTCAATCCAGCCATTCGGGCCATTACCATCCGGGCCATCCGGGAGGGATACCGGGTCGTCGGCATTCGACGGGGATGGGCCGGGCTGGTGGACCTGATTCCGGAAAAAGGCGCCGACAACGCCGAGAACGTTCAGACCCTATCGGAAGATCTGGTGAACCGGGCCGGTCGCACCGGAGGCACCTTCCTCCATTCCTCCCGCACACGACCGAGCCATCTGCCTCGAGCCGAGGTTCCCCCCCACCTCAAGGACCTCTACAC
Organism: uncultured bacterium; assembly: GCA_965365235.1. GTDB lineage: Bacteria > Gemmatimonadota > Gemmatimonadetes > Longimicrobiales > Gaopeijiaceae > CBDUAX01. The sequence continues at coordinate 1,046 of CBDUAX010000694.1, read as the reverse complement.
CGACGAGACGAATGACGTCACCCCGTCGGTCCTGAAGAACCTGGAGTTCCTGGACCTGGACTTCCTCATTCCCATCGGCGGGGACGACACCCTCAGCTACGCCCAGCGTCTTCACCAGGAGGGGGTGCGGGTGGTGGGGATCCCCAAGACCATGGACAACGACGTCCCGGGGACGGACTACTGCATCGGCTTCAGCACCTGCGTGACCCGGACCATCGAGCTGGCCCACCGTTTGCGGACCAGCGCCGGATCCCACGAACGGTTCCTGGTTCTGGAGGTCTTCGGGCGGTACGCCGGGTACACGGCCATCCTTCCCACCATGGCCGGGGCGGCGGATCGGTGCGTGATCCCCGAGTACCCTTTCGAAATGGAGCGTCTGGCGGAACTCCTCACCTACGACAGGGAAAAGCACCCCAGCAAGTATTCGGTGGTTCTGGTCTCGGAGGGGGCCAAACCCCTGGGCCAGGACGAGATGGTCTTCGAGGGCGGGGAACAGGACCAGTACGGCCACCGGAAGCTGGGGGGCATCGGGGACCTGGTCTCCGCCGGGCTGAAGGAACTCTCGCCCCGGTTCAATAACGGCCGGAGGATCAATGTGGTGAACCAGCGCTTGGGCTACCTGGTCCGGTCCGGGGACCCCGACGCCATGGATTCCATCGTTCCCATGGCCTTCGGCAACCTGGCCCTGGATCTGATCCTGGAGGGGACCTCGGGGCGCTTGGTGAGCCTCCGGAACGGCGTCTACGACTCAGTACCCATCGAGGTGGTGACGGGGCGGAAGAAGGTGGTGGACATCCACAAGTTCTACAATCCGGACCGTCTCCGGCCCCGGTACACCACCTTCGAACGGAAGCCCCTCTTCATCATGACCAGCGACGTGTAGGGGCGGGTATCTCAATCAGACGGGCCCTGCCCCAGGAGGCGGTTTGGCCTAAGATTCAGGGGCTCAGGGCTCGTTGCGGGCCCTGAGTCAGCGGTTGACCGGTGGGGGCAAAGTTCCGAGAACCACGAAGGGAGAAGCGCATGGGTAGCGAGATGAACGGTGG
>CBDUAX010000693.1:0-2521 GCA_965365235.1 uncultured bacterium | reverse complement strand
CCCCGGCTCCAGGATGTTCGGCTCCCGGATGTCGTACCCGTCGATCCCCACCTTTTCCGCAAGGATGTCCAGAATCCCTTCCATGGCGAAGGAGGCCTGGTTCACGCCGAAACCCCGCATGGCTCCACAGGGGGGGTTGTTGGTGTATACGGTCCTGGCCTCCACATCCACCGCCGGCACTCGGTATGGCCCACAGGAATGTCCGGCGGCTCGCTCCAGCACCTTCATCCCCACCGAGGCAAAGGCGCCGGTGTCTCCGAGAATTCGGGCACGGATGGCGGTCAGGCGGCCCGAAGCGTCGGCCCCGGCCACATAGTGCAGCGTGATGGGGTGCCGCTTGGGGTGCATCCGGATGGACTAGTCCCGGGTCAGGACGGTCCGAACCGGGCGATGGGTGAGGAAGGCCGCCAGAGCCGTCTGTGCCTGGACGGAGAGATCCTCTTTCCCGCCGAATGCCCCTCCATTCGAAACGAGCTCCACCTCCACCGCTTCTGGTGCGAGTCCCAGGACCGACGCGATCTGGCGCTTGTCTTCGTGGACGCCCTGCCCCTGGGTGAAGACCTTCAGCCGCCCCGAACCGGAGGGCCCCAGGGGTGTGGCTAGCCCCGAACTAGCAGGGACCGCCAGGCAGGCTTCCGGTTCCAGGAAGGCGTGTTCGATCCGCTGGGTGGAGAAGGTCTCCTCCACCACGTGCGTCGCCGCTTCCAAGGCAGCGTCGACGTCGCCCCTGGAGAAGGCGCAGACATCCAGGAGGTTTCCTCCTTCATGGAGCTGAGGGGCTCCAGCTTCCAGTGCATGCTCGGGGTCCGTCACCGGGTCCAGCACCTCGTATTCGACGGTTTCTTCCAGCCTTCGGGCCGCTTCGTTGGCCAGGAAGCGGGACTCGGCCACGACCAGGGCCAGAACGTCCCCAACGCACCGTGTCGTCTCCCCGACCTCGACGAAGACGGGCCAGTCTGCCCGGATGAGCCCCACGTGGCGATGACCGGGTACATCGGCGGCGGTAAGGACTCGAACCACACCCGGCTTCTGCAGGATCTCCGAGGGATCCAGCTCGAGGACGCGAGCTCTGGGATACCGGCTCAAGACCATGGCACCATGGAGCATGGCTTCCACAGTCATATCGGCGATGTAGTCCTTCTGGCCCAGCGCGTGGTCCAAGCCCCGGTAGCGTGGACTGAGGCTGCCCACCCCCGTCGTTTTCGGGGGCTGCGCCAGGGCCCGTCCTTCCCCTTTGGAGAAAAACTCCGCCCGCCTGGGCTTGCCGGCTTCCAGGGGCCCTCCCGTCTGCCATACTTCCCCGGCTGAGAGGATGGCGTCCACGATTCTCTGGTAGCCCGTACAGCGGCAGAGATGGCCCGAGAGGGCCTTCCGGATCTCCGCCTCGTCGACCGATGGATTCCTGTCCAGGAGAGCGGCCGCTCGAGCGAGAATTCCCGGTGTGCAGTACCCGCATTGCAGCCCGCCCTCGTTTACGAAGGCTTGGGCCAGGATCTGTCGCTTTCCCGCCGCCAGCCCCTCCAGGGTCGTCACGCCCATCCCCTCCACGGAGTCCGGCTTCCGCAGGCAGGAGAGGACGGCCCGACTCCCCACCAGCACGGTACAGCAGCCGCACGCCCCCTGGGGGGAGCACCCGTCCTTGGGAGAGACCACTCCAAGGACGTCACGGAGGACTTCCAAGAGGGTCATGCCCTCCTGGTAGAGGGCTGTGGTCGGTGTTCCGTTCAGTGTGAACGAAAGTTCGGGCATGGACACTTCCTGATCAGGTAAACGAGGGGCATTCGTCTTTCAGTCCGAAGTACAACAACCGGGTCAACACCGTCTCTCGGTATTTGGCGGAAGACCTCAGGTCGTCGATGGGTGAGATGTCCTGGCCGACGGCTTCCAGGAGGTCCTCGGGCTTCCGGACCGGCGACCCATTCTCCAGGAACGACTCCACGGTGGGACACCGACAGACGGTGGGAGCGACACTGTTGGTGACCCCACGCCATGAACTGCCACGCCTGGTGACGGCAAGGCCAACCTTCGTGATGGCCTGGGCGGCACGGGCACCCACCTTTTCGAACAGCTGGAAGTCCAGGGCGGCTCGAGGGATGTGGATTTCTGTGAGGAGCTGGTCGGGTTTCTTCCGTGTGGACTTGTACCCCAGGTAGAACTGGGAGAGGGGAATCTCCTCCGTTGCGGTTTGGGATCGGAGGGGGAGTCGGGCATCACACGCCAGAAGGACCGCCACTCCGTCGGCGGCCGGGGAAGCGTTCACGATATTCCCCGCCCACGTCCCCCGGGTCTGGATCTGCACCGCCCCCACCTGCCGTGCAGCGCTCCTCAGAATCGGAAACTCGAGGTCGATGATGGGATCGACGATCAGGTCCCAGTAGGTCGTCGAGGCCCCCAGGATCAGAGATTCCCGGGTCCAGCGGTGGGTTCGTAGCTCCTCTACCCCGGAGAGGTCCAGGTACGTCCCTTGGCGGGCCTCCCCCTTTTGGGGTCGCAGCGTCAGCGCGGAGAGCTTCAGATCGGA
>CBDUAX010000692.1:0-2532 GCA_965365235.1 uncultured bacterium | reverse complement strand
ATCCCGGATGCTTGAGGCCCAGGCCCGGATGGAGGCGAATCTGGAGCTGGTTACCGAGGCCGAGGCGGCAGCCGCAGCCGAGATCGAAGCGGTGAAGGTCATTCTCAAGAAGGCGGGTGAGGGGACCGGGGGTGGGTGAGCCGAAGCTTCCAACCTCTTGCCGGTTCTGAAATAGCGAACGCCCCGGGTGACCCGAGCCACCCGGGCGTTTCTTTTGGTCCCTACTGCTCCCTATCTCCCGCCAAGAACTCCGTCATGTCCGCCACGTTGACGTAGCCCGACATTCGCCGCAGTTCTCTTCCGTCCGAGTCGACGAGGATCACAGTCGGGAAGCCGGAGACGCCAAAACGGTCTTTCAGGTCCAGCCGTTCGTCTCCGTCCACCTTCACCGCGATCGTGGATGTTGCCCCGTCCACCACCGCGTCGGCGGTATAGACCCATTCATCCATGATCTTGCAGGGTCCGCACCAGGTGGTTTCGAAGTCGATGAAGAGGGGCTTTCCTTCCTTTCGCGCCAGACCCTCAGCCTCTTCGAACTGGTGCAGGAAGGCAACCGTCCGTCCCGAGCGAGCCGCTTCCCGGTCCACCTTCAGGTGGTCGTTCATCTCCTCTTCGGCTGTCCGGGTGATTCCAGGGTCGAAGGGAGCGATAACAAGCCTTCGCCCGGATGGGTCCACTTCCACGACCTGGTATGCCTGTTCGAAGAGCCAGAGATGCTCTTCCATCGTACCGGCGTATGCTGGCCTGAGGACGTCCCGGGCGGAGTCCCGGCTGGCCAACGCCCAGGAATCCGTGAATTCGTACACGCCGTCCATGACGCCTTCCGTCACCAGGACAACCGCCTCGGTACCGTCCAGCACCACCGAACCTTGCATGTACCCATGACGGGAGAAACGGATGACCGGGTCCTCCTCGGGGGCCCGGGGGTCCTCCACGTACCAGAGTCCCAGAGCATAGGGGTTCTGACTTCCCTCACCGGAGACCGGGTCGAGGACAGGAATGTCCACCACCGCGTCGAAGCTGGACCAGAATTTATAGTTCCGCTCTGTGGGTGTGGTGGTGAGGATCTCCGACTCCTGGAAGGTACCGTCCCGGTCCAGGTCGATGCCGAGGAGGTCGAAATGGGTGGATCCCTGGCTTTTTGAGAGGCGGACTCCCATGGGCGGGGTTCCCTGGGGCCCAAGGGCCAGGAGCGTCTCCATCCCCCCCAGTGTCGGTGTGAGTGGGAGCTGTTTTCCGTATGGGGACCACATCATCCATTGGTCTGAGCCCCGTTCCGGCACCTGGGCGGTGAGGACAACATTCACCTCCCCCTCCACCGGGATCCGACTCTCGGAGGGCGCCTCGCCCTCGCCGGAACAGGCAGCCACAAGAGTGGACCCGGCCAAGAGCAACCAAAGCGAAAATCGCATAGACCACACTACCCTTTCTCTTCCCACCTTCCCTGGGAGCACCGGTACAGCAAAACGTTGAAGAGCATCCGCATCGTTCTTGGCGCCTTCCCGCGGTTGTGAGTATTGAACCCGAAGATCAGGACCTTTCCGTCCCCGTAGGATACATCAAGAGCGCCAGCTTTGCCCTGGATCCGCTCCTGGCCAGTTTTTCACCCACTCAGGAGGAGGGACTCCCCTGGGTAGGACACGGCGGCCTCGATCTCGAAGGGGCTCCGGGATCCAACCTCATCCTCAATGCTGGATTTGGCACGGTTCGGAACGGTCCGCAACCCGATGAAGACTGGCGTCGGCCTCCCCGTTTCACGGGCGCCGAGCCCCGGTTGGTTCCAGCTACGGGTGGCTTGTCGCCCCTGCTCCAGTCGAGTGAAAGCCTCTTCCCTTGCCCCGGCCCATCCATTCCTCCTAGGCTGTCTGAATCCGGTAGCCCGCGAACCTCGGAGGGTCCCATGAAACCATCCCGAACGATGCGACTCGCTTCTTCGCCACGAACCTCGATTCTCTCGAGCCTCTTCCTCCTGTTCTTCCTCATTCTTGCCCTCCCGGCATCCACGGGAGCTCAAGCGATCCCCTCGCCGGAAGAGTTCTTCGGATTTCAGATGGGAGCCGACAGGAAGCTGGCCCACTGGGATGATCTGCTGGAGTACTACGATCTCATCAACGAGCGGAGCGACCGGGTCCTGGTCCAGGACATGGGACCGAGCACACTTGGGAACCAGTTCCTCAGCGTCTTCGTTTCCTCTCCTGAAAACCTGGCCAACCTGTCCGAGCTGAAGCGCCTGAACGCCATCCTCCAGGATCCTCGTGGCCATTCCCAGGCCGAGATCGACAATGCCGTCGAGAATGGGAAGGTGGTCTTCGTCCAGAGCTACGGGCTTCACTCCTCGGAGGTGGCGGCGAGCCAGGGCATCGCCGAGATCATCTATGAGATGGCCACCCGGAATGACGAGGAAATGCTGGAGATCCTGGACAACACCATCGCCATCATGATTCCCTGCCTGAACCCGGACGGGGAGATCATGATCAAGGAGTGGTACGACAGGTGGGTGGGGACGGAGTACGAGGGGGCCAGCCTCCCCTA
>CBDUAX010000691.1:0-2543 GCA_965365235.1 uncultured bacterium | reverse complement strand
ACGAAAAGGAGCAGCACTCCCCCCGCTACCACCCCCGGCGTCACGGCCCCAAGGGGGAGGATCGTATCGGGATCGTAGGTGGCAGAGAGGTGAAAGGGGAAGCAGAGGAGGCGAAAATATTCGGGCCAGATGGAAAGTGCGGTGAGTAGTCGGCTTCCCGTGTCGAGAAGGAAGGGGTTTTCCGCAGCGGCGTCACCGGAAAACGAGCCCCCAAGCACCAAAAATCGGAGCACCAGGTACACCCCGGCCACCGCTGTGAGGATAATCCCCACCTTCCCCGCGGAGTTCAGGTATCCAGATCGGGAACACCGGCCTTGGGCCCCATCCAACGCCAGAAGTAGGGCGGGGAGGACGATAGCGTTCTCCTTGGCCAGGAGAGCCATCAGGAACAACACGGAAATCAAAAGGCGTCGCGGGTGGGTCCACTTCCCGGCCTCGGGTCGCCTGGCATAGAGGAACGCGGCGGCAAGCACCAAGAGGCTGGAACTCAACTCCGCCTGGCCTACCCCATTGGCCACAGCCTCTACATGAACTGGATGAACGGCGAAGATCAGGCCTGCACCCAGGGCCGGCCCCCAGCCCACCAGCGTCCTCATGAGCTGAAACACCAGCACCGATACGGCTGCATGGAGCAGGGTGTTCAGAAGGTGGAACGGGAGGGGAGACCCGTCGCCGATACCCCACTGGAGGGCAAAAAGAAAGGTAGTAAGGGGTCGGTATAGCCCTCGGGCCAGGGCGTCGGGGCCCGGCCAGTAAGGGGTCAACCAGATCTGTTGAAGTGCCGTAAGGTCATGGACCGTGGGGTTCCCGACGATGATGGCGATGTCGTCGTAGGTGAACCCATTGGTGACGGCGTTGAGGTAGACGAGAATCGCGGCCAGCGCCACCAGGTAGGGGGCAAGCCCCCAGGCTTGTGCGTTTTCCGTCCCTCCCGGTCCGACCGGTGAGTTTTCCAGTCCCAGGGTTCTCCTTCCCTTCCGTGTACAGAGGCGTGCTCTCCCAGCCTGATCACAAATTGCCGGCGCTCCATCGAGTGTCAACCGGCACGAAGACTCGGGCCCCGGGAAGTGCGGTCGGAGGCTACCAGGGGGATGGCGAAGGGACCCGGATTCCTTGGCCTCGGAGGGATCGACAGCTCCCCCCTCCATTGTGCCGAGGACCCTCGGTGGGCAAAATCCCCAGCATGGAAAAAAACCCGCCCTCCCCGGACCGGCCTGGCCAGAGACTGGGGCTTTGGCCCAGCGTAAGACCCTACGGGGCGTTCTTCGGAACCATCGTTCTCTACTATCTGGTGGCCGTTGCCCTGGGCCTTCGCCCTGCCCTGGGCCGGGGCCTCAGCGCGGCTTTGGGCCTCCGGATCGTCCCACTCATGATCGCTTTCTATCTGCTGGGGCTGGGGACCTGGACCGCTCTGGTTCGAGAGAGGACGCTCAAAGGGACGGCCTCTCGGCTTCAGGCCGAGGCCCTCTCATGGGCCATGGTGGAGCGCCTGGTGGGCATTCCCTTCTTCGTCATGGGTACCGTCTACCTCTTCGATATCTACGCCACCTTCAAGCAGGCGATTCCCAACTTCACGGCCTACGGATCGGACCCATGGCTGGCCCAGCTGGATCGGTTCATCCACCTGGGCCGGGACCCATGGGAATGGACGCACGGGCTGTTGGGAGGCCGTGGCCTCGAGCTTTTGGACGGACTCTACACCTCCTGGTACGCCGTCCTCGTGGCCTCTATCCCACTATTCGCCACCTGGGCGCCAACCCGGATTCGGCACCGCTTTTTTCTCACCTTTGCCGCGACCCTCATGATTTTGGGATCTCTCGGTGCCACTCTCCTGGCATCTGGGGGGCCAGCGTATTTCTTCGAGTTTACCGGAGATGCAGCCCGATTCGCCCCTCTCCTTGATTCACTCGAGGGAACCCAAGCGCTGGCAACCCAGGCACGGCTGTGGGAGTATTTCAGCGGGGAAGCGGAGAATCTGTACGGGGGGATCTCGGCGATGCCCAGCATGCACATCGCCGTGGTGGCACTCCTGGCCGTAGCCGGCTTCCGGTGGAACCGGTGGGTGGGCGGGGTCGCCGCAGGTTATGCCTTCCTCATCTTCCTGGGCTCGTTCCACCTGGCCTGGCACTACGCCATCGACGGCTACGCCTCAGCCCTTGCCGTTGGGGGGCTTTGGTTCCTGACCGGTTGGCTCGTTTGCGAGGACCCAGCGGGTTGATGGGCTGGAGGACCCTTTTGCCTCTCAGGTACCCCCGTTCCCTGATTCACTCGAAAGCTCCCGGATAGCCATGATGGCTTCATGGTTTACTGCCAATCGTTCGATGAACTGGCCACTCTCCGGTACCCGAGCCTCCCATAACGGCAGGAACCCAGGATTGGAGTCCAGATAATCCGACATCCTCTGCTCATTGGAGATATTGAGGGTCACGGTGAGTGTGACGCCATCCACCAACTGAAGTTCTACCGTCCGGGTGGAATCGGCGGGGGGCGGTGCCGTTGAGATGTGGAGTGTCTCATCCAACGGGATCATCCAAACGAGGTTG
>CBDUAX010000690.1:0-2553 GCA_965365235.1 uncultured bacterium | reverse complement strand
GGTAACGTTTTGTCATCGGATGCTTTGCGCTCCTGACAAAAGAAAACACCTCGCCACCTGCCATCGCCAGGGAAGGGAACTCAGCCATGTGTGAATATCCGCGTTACTCGGATTCAGCCAATGAAGCCGCGTAGGCCTTGACCCAGGCGATCTCCAGCCCGAAAGGTGCCTCGATCTTGTCCCCGATGAGGAATGTGATCTGCTGAATCCGACTTGGATCCAGAGGGCCCGCCCCCCGGGGCCGATAGCCTCTCCGGCTCGGTTGGAATTCGGAGAAGGGAAGACTGATCTCCGTCCATTCCCCGTCTTTCGTCTCGAACTCGGTTCCATAAGCCACCCCGTCGAAGGAACCGTTCATGCGGAACCGAAGTTGGTATTTGCGGCCGTCCCCCCGGACGCGAAGCGTGATGCCATCATAGGCGGACAGGTCCAGGGTTGGGAATCTTCCCCTCACCGAGGCAAATCCGCCGTTGTTCTCCAGGGACAGGAACCCAGTGAAGAGGGCGGTATTCTCCCCCGTAAGCTCCACATCACTGCTGGAACGGCCACCCATCACACCGTCGTTCACGATGTTCCATCTGGCCGTCTGGGGCTGGGCGAAATCCACGACTGTTTTCATCTCTGGCTCCTGGCCCGGGGCCGAATGGGGGATCAGAACAGCTAAGAACATCATGGTCGTTGCTCGCATAAGCCTTATTCCTTTGTCGCGATGACTGACAACAGTCTATCGATCCTATCGATTTTCAGAACTTAGACATAACCTATACAAATATTAGACATGACGCAAGTTTTACCTCAACGCAGCGGTGTGGCCATGGGCGGCGGCCCGTGGGTTGTTGCGCTAACACAGGAGCTGTGCGGGGGAGGTTTGGAGGTTCTCGTCGGGCCGGCTACTGATGGACTTCTTTATTCGCTCCTGAGAGCCTCGATAGGAAAGAGGCGAGATGCTCTGCGTGCCGGGTAGACGCCGAAAAAGACACCGACCGACAAGGAGAACAGAAGAGACAATGTGACGAACCCGAAGGGCACGATGGTCTCCCACCGGGTCGTCCACCCCAGGATCAAAGCTCCCAACAGGCCAAGGGTTACGCCGATCAAGCCGCCGACCAACCCCAGGATGAGAGCTTCAGCCAGAAACTGAATCAGGACGTCCCTTTGTTGCGCTCCCACCGCCATGCGAAGCCCGATCTCCGCGGTTCGCTCCCGAACGGCAATCAACATGACCGCCAGGATGCCTACCCCGCCCACGAGCAGCGAAATCGCAGCCACTCCAGCGATGAGAAGGGTGAACGACTCCGTCGTCGCTTCTTCGGCTTCCAGGGCCGTAATCTGGTTTTGAATCGTGAAATCGTCGGGGAGATCTCGAGCCACCAGGCGATGTCGATCCCTTAGCAGGTCCCTGATCTCCCTCTCAGCGGCCCGCATCCGATCGCGACCGGCGGCCTGGACATGGATGTTCCTGATGTGACTCAGATTGAACACCCGCCGGAGGCCGGTCCGAAGTGGAATGATGATCTGGTCATCCTCGTTCGAACCCTCGGCGGAAATCCCCTTTGCCCTAAGGGTGCCCAGGACTTCGAAGGGGATGTTCTCTATGCGGACTATTTCCCCGATGGGGTCATCCCCCCCGAAGAGGGCGTCAGCCACCGATGGGCCCAGGACAGCCACACGGGCTGACGCCCTCTCATCCTCCTCGTCGAAAAAGGTGCCCCGATCCACCTCGAAGTTCCGGATCTCAGGATACTCGGGTGTGGTCCCCAGGATTTTGGTTTGAACCGAGTATGCGTCCCGTCTCGCCACCAGTCGCTCTTGCTGGGATGGAGCGACACGGGTGACGGAGGGGCATTCATCGAGGATGGCGTCGGCATCTTCAGGCTTCAGGGTCCGAACGTTCCCCGGGGTGAACTCCCTTCCGGCAAAGGCTTCGGTTCGTTCGGCACTCACCACCAGGAGATTCGTCCCCATATCCTGGATAAGCTGGAGCACCTCCTGCTGGGCCCCTTTTCCCACGGCCACCATCATAATGACCGCCGCCACTCCGATCGTGATTCCGGAGAGGGCGAGGAAAGTCCGAAGCTTGTGGGAAAGTAGAGTCCGCCGCGTCAAAACGACGTTGCGGAAGAGCTTCACCGGAGGGCCTCAACCGGTTGCAGGGCTCCAGCTCGTCGGGCAGGGATGACTCCGGCGATCAGGCCCACCAGAGAGGGAACCAGAACACCAAGGGCCAGCGCGATCCCCGGGACCGAGGAGGGAATTCCCATCATGCCGGAAACGGCTCGAACTCCGAAGCCCCCGACCAGGATCCCCACGATCCCACCCACTGCCGTGATCAGGACCGCCAGGAACTGAAACAAGATGTCCGCGGATCGAGCCCCGACCGCCTTTCTAAGGCCGATCTCGGCGGTTCGTTCGCTCACGGAGATGAGCATCAGATTGGCCACGACCACGCCCCCCACCAGCAGTGAGATCCCCGCAAGGATGGGGAGGAACACGTTGAAGACCCTCAGCGCGCCCCTGATCATCTCCATGACTTCAACGGGGGTCATGATGGAG
>CBDUAX010000689.1:0-2556 GCA_965365235.1 uncultured bacterium | reverse complement strand
GTGACCTTGACCGCCCGGGCCAGCTTGTCGACACCCGCCTTCAGCTGAGCACGAGCCTCGACGTCGAATCCGAGTTCCTTCGCTGCCATCTGCTTCTCCTTCGCTTCAATATTTTCTGGTGGATCCAGGCTACTTGATGATGGCCAGGATGTCGGACTCACGGAGGATCAGGTACTCCTGACCGTCCACGCTGACCTCGGTTCCGCTGTACTTCCCGTAGAGGACCGTCTGGCCAACCGCTACGTCCGGCGCAATCCGCTCGTTCTCATCGGAGAGCTTCCCGGGGCCCACAGCCACGATCTTGCCCTGCATCGGCTTCTCTTTGGCCGTGTCGGGAATGTACAATCCGCCACGCATTTGCTCTGTCTCCTCCAGGGCCTGAACGACGACCCGGTCCGCCAGAGGTAAAATCTTGTCCTTGGCGCCCTTTGCCATTCCAACTCCTCCGCGCTGTAAATACTTGGGTATCAAAAAGAACGGTGGTTAGCACTCACTGTTGACGAGTGCTAGCAAACACAAAAAGAATCTACCGTCTGTTGGGCCGATGTCAATGGGAGAATTGGGCAGCATGGGCCCGCTTCTGGCACTGGAATGGACCCGATTTTTGGAGCTATGGGTCCCCAGTAGAGATGGCCTCCATCCGGGCCACCCCCTCGAGCCCGACGATGGCCTGAACCACCGGCACCGCCAACTCCTCAGGAAACCAGAAACCGAGCTCCTTCAAGCTGCGGAAGGAGGCCTCCGCCTCCCCATAGGCTCGCTCCAAAACCGCTTGGGCGGAGGTTCGAAACAGCCCTTCCACCATGCCTGAAGCCGCATCCTGGCCCCCCCATAGCTTATCCAGGGCATCCTTCTCCACGGATCCACCGTGATGGAAGATCTGGGAGACCAGGAGGTTGTGACTCTTCCGCCCCAGGTCGAACTCGAAGTCTGTCAGGTCATCGACGATCTGAAAGGCGGTTCCAAGGCGGGCGATGGCCGGCTCGGCTTCTCGGACGGCCTCCCCCACCGATCCTCCCTCGAGAACGTTCGGCGCCGCGAAAGCCAGAGCGAAAAGTGCACCACCTCTCACTTCATGGACTCTCCTCACCATGGCATTGGGGGTAGGGATCTCGTCCCCCCCTCCCTCCTCAGAGCCTTCCAGTTCCCCGATCTCGGCCATCCGGTTGAGGAGGCCCCGGAGGATGGCGTGTGTATCCGCGTCCGCCATAACCCCTACCTGAACGGCCCTGTCACAACTCCGGCGAATGAGTCGCTCGAAGCTCATGAGTTGGAGGATGGAAAGAAACCGTTGACCGGCTCCATCCACCAGGGGAAGGAGGCTCTTGCCCTGGTCGTCGAAAATGTTGTCCGCGGCGGTGATGGTCCCTTTGATGCAGAAGTTCAATTCGGTATAGAAGGAAAGCCTCTCTGGATCCACACCCAACGACTCGAAGAGAGATCGGAAGAGAATCAGGAAGAAATACTCCTGAAGGAACTCGAGGCCCTCCTCGGACTGCATTTCCCCTTCTTCTGGGACCCCACGCCCCGCCTGAACGAACCGTTCATCCATGAGCTGGTTCAGATCGCGGTAAAGGGTGTTCACGGCCCGAGCCTGAGCCGACATGGCAGGCCTCAACCGATCCCAGATCCCCTGCTCTTCCAACAAGCGGACGGCCTCTGGAGAGCGAAAAACGGGAGAAAGCGTCATGATCCGGCGAGTCCTATTTCTGAATCGGCTGGTAGAGAACAGGCGAATCTAGTAAGAAACGAAGTCATTTGGCCATATGCTCACCCGCGAGGAAAAGTCCCTGGAGAGTCAGGAAGGGCTCGACTCGTTCCACTGACCGGCAGTGAGGGGCGAGAAGGGGGGCATGGCCTCCGGTTGCCACAACCAGGAGCTCGGAACTTCCCCACTCCTCCTTGATTCTGGTCACCATCCCATCAATCGCATCGACGGTGGAGAAGAAGATTCCGCTCTGCATGCAGCTTTCGGTCCTTCGTCCGATCACCGTATCCGGAGGCCGAAATTCCACACGAGGGAGTTTGGCGGCCTTTCGGCTCAGCCATTCCAGGCCTACCTGGACTCCGGGACCGATCACGCCACCCAGAAATACGCCCTCTCCTGAGATACAATCGAAGGTGGTGGCAGTCCCAAGATCAACGACGACGGTGTCCTTACCGTAGAGCTCCTTCGCAGCCAGAGTGTTTACAATACGGTCTGCGCCCACCGTCTGGGGCTCGTCGACGTCCAGGCGGATGGGAAGATCTACATTCGGCGAAACGGAGAACACAGGTCCCGACAGGAGTCCTTCCAGAGCCTGTTGAATCCTCACCTTCACGGAAGGCACGACAGAGCCGAGGACCCCCCGCCGGATCTCTTCTTCAGCAAAGCCCCTCCGAACCAGAAGAGCGTGTATCAGGTGGTCGAATTCGTCGGCGGTCCGGGGTTGACCGCTGCTCAGCCTCCAGTGCTCAACCACCTCACCAACCGAGGAGACCAAGCCCAGAACGGTCTCGGTATTCCCGATATCCACAACCAGGTTTATCAGGCGGTGTTGGGAAACCGTCAACCTT